>JAJRYU010000293.1 GCA_024275615.1 Planctomycetota bacterium | reverse complement strand
GGCGGTGACTCAAGTGACCGCTCCCATATTCGACCCCCTGGTTTGCCAAGTTGGTGCTTCCAACGAGGCTCTTCAGATCGAACTTCTCAATTTAGGAACGGCCGCTATTGGCGCAGGCACTTTTGTTCCCGTTTCCTATGCCGTCAATGGCGGCACACCGGTTTCGGACTTTGCCTTGGCATTGAACGGGATCTCGCCAGGGGGTACATTGTCGTTTACTTTTTCCACGCCTCTCGATCTATCCAATGTCGGAGCAGTGAATGTCACAATAGCTCATTCGTTTACGGGGGATCAAGATTCCAACAATGATTCCATCGAACATGCGTTTCGTGTCGGGGGAGAGAAGAGAATCACGACCTTCCCCTGGGAGGAGACATTTGAGTCTCTTTCTCATGCGAACCTTATCGTGCCGCCTTTGGGGTGGAGTCAAGAGTCGGCCGATTCCAGTGGGCCCTATACGGATTGGCAGTTCGAAGACAGAAGTTTCGGAACGGCCCCGAGTTTCGATCATACGACCGGAGTCTCCTATCAAGGACTCTATGCCTACTTGAATGATTTGGGGCATAGTCCCGTCGTTTCTCTTAGAAGCCCCTGTTTGGATCTTGCGGGGATCGCGAACCCAGAACTGGTATTTTGGGTTTTCAGTGACCAGGGCAACGTTTTTCCTAACTCTCTCTATGTAGACGTACTAAATCTCACGAGCGGGCAGTTGACCACGGCGGTCCATGGACCGATTCAAGGCTTGCCGTTTGGCTGGCAAAAACAACAAGTGGGTTTGAGTGCGTTTTCGGGCCAACTCGTAAGACTGATCTTTCGTGGAAACACGGATCATGGCGCCGCAAGCCCTAGCGGCGGCCACGACATCGCCATTGATGACATCATAGTCTACGATGTTGTTCCGACCAACGGGCAGCCCATGCAGCCTAGCCTTGCAGAATTTCGGGTCGGTTATACCCGTAACCTAAATCTTGTTGACATTGCTCCTGGAGTCGACGGGCCGTTTTTCTCTCGCGTGCGTCCCGAAGAATTGATGCTCTTGGAATATGCTGGCCAACCTAATCAGCCAATCTTGCTCTTGGGTGGCCTGCTCAATGCAGCGGCGGCCGCTTATGCCAACATCGGATCCTTGGACATAGGTGGTCCCGTTGATCCTCTGACCGGAATCCCTTCAGGCATTGTCATCCTTGCCGATGGCAACCTAACCGACGGTGTCAACCCTTTCTTCAATACCGGACCAACCGGGAGTGCTCAATTCGGCGTCACCTTGCCCAATCTTCCTCCCGGACTCCTTGCCACTTTCCAATGTGTCATGAGGACCGACGGAACAAATGGCTCCTACATCGCTTTGAGCAATGCCATCAAGGTGATTGTCGAATAAGCCACCACGGGGAACCAGGTCAGTGGTGGGGGCTTCCAATGCACAATCCAAACTTCCGGTGGGGCAGGAGTGGCTCTTTCGAACGCCGTCGAGGTGAGCATTCGCTAGTTGACTATGCTGCACGGGAGGTCGGTCGTACTTGGGTGACCTACTTGACTTCGACGTCGACTGAGAATTCTTGGCGTAAGAACTGGCAGGTCCCTCCGGCGTATTCGCAAATGGGATAGAGGACATAACCTTTCAAGGTATGTCTGCCAGTCTTAGCATTCTCGGGGATGGCAATTTCCATCTCTATGCTGCGGGCGGCGCTTGAGGTCAAGATCTGCTGGGACTGGGCGAGTGCTCCCGGTCTTTTCCACTCGCTATCACCTTCAAGCCATAACTTGATGGGGCCCGCGTTGGGGTCCCAGTGAGCATGCATCTTCTTGTTCGGCAAGAGCAAGACGTGGAGTCTGACCGTACCTTTGGGCTTGCTCCTTGAGGGCACAACGGCGCGGGACAAAGAGGCAATTTTCTGGTTGTCGTGGGGGACTTGCTTCTTGGCGTCCGGGTTCTTGTGACTCAGAGCCTCGGGCTCGTCGCTCTTTTGCATCTTTTCTGAAGCCGTGAGTGGGATACTCAATCGGACTGGTTTCTCGCCTCGTGCGATGATCTCTTGTTGTGCTTCCGCGATCCAGCGATAGAAGTTGTAGGGTTTTTGAAGTCGAGGTCCGAACTGCTGAATGCGGCGGCGCCAAATGTACTGACCGGGGTTGAGGTCCAGAGCCTTTGACCAAGCCTCAGAGGCTTCTTGGAAGTCCGTTTCCACGAGCCCGCCTGCATCCAGGCGACGTCTTAGGGCTACGCCCAAGCGGAATGCGGCGATTGCATTCTCTGGTTCTAGCTTGCCCGCCAATCGGAATGCGTCGATGGCGTGGTCCAGATCTCCGTAGAGAAATTCGGCGCTGCCCCAATCGAGAAGGTTCTGTGCGGTTCTGCGGGCGGTGGCTCGTTTGCTAAAAGTGTCGACAGCACGGTAATCGCGCAGTGAAGCCTTGCTGGCCGACTTGTTGGCGTCCATGCTCAAGAACTTTTGGAGTTGTTTGTCGGGGCGGATGTTTGAGGCGCGCAGGATACCTTGCTCATCGACGGCCATAGCAATCGGGATTCCTGGCAGGCCATAGAGATTGAGCGAGTCAACAAGAATCGGCCAGTCGAACTTCTGCCATTGTTTGAAGAGACGGCAGCGTTCTGCATGTTGTTCCTGAATGATACCGACGATTTGAATTTTACCAGATGCTTGGAGTTTCTTGGTTTTCTTGTGCCACCCGGGCACGTGGCGACGGCAACCTGCTCACCACGAAGCGAAATGCAAGACGATGAGTTTCTTGCCGCGAAAGTCTGAGAGTGACGTTGGTTTCAGTGTGTTGATGTCAGGTAAGACAATGTCCGGGAAGGCCTCACCAACAGTGAATCCCAGTCTTGACATGGCGCCGCCTCTGGATCTTTGAGCGGCGCCTTGGCAGGCGAGAAGGAAGAGCATGACGGTGACGCTGAGGACGATAGTTCGTTTATGCATGTTGACCCCACGATTGTCTCGTTGGGGCCAACATAACCGACTTCGTCATTGACGTCAGACAGGAGTTTTCAGAATCGAGAAATGACTCGGCAAAAGCTGCCGGAAATCACTTGCTGTTGGCCTTGACGTAGGCCTCAGCTCGGGCGAGATGCCCTGGACCGGTGCCGAGGGTTTTTGCTTCGGCCAAGGCTTCTTCAGGTTTGACGCTGCAATCAAGGACGAGGTAGGCATACCAGATTGCCCCCACGCGCGCGCCGCCAGCGCAATGCATCATCATCGGGCGGTTCTTACTATCGCGGAGCACTTGGCGAGCTTTCTCGAAAGACTCATCTGTGAACGATTTTGGCATTCCCAGGGGAATGTTGGTGTAGGACATACCCAGGTCACTGACGATTTTTTCCTCGGCGAAGGTCGCCATCTCCCGTGGCATACGCAGGTTGATGACGGCCTTGCATGCGAGCTTACTTTGAGCGGCTTTCAGAGCATTCTCATCGGGTTGGGATCCCAAGTAGATACCACGCGAGACGAAGGCCCGTTTCATTCCCTCAAGAGTGACAGGTTTGATACCTTCGACGACGGTCGTTTCATCGGTTGACTGGGCACTGTCTGCCTTGATCTCCTTGGCTTCGCCAGTACAAGAAGTGAAAAGGGGAAAGAGCACAACAATAATCAACGGCAATAAGCGCGACATAGGAATTCTCTTCAGCATCTAACCAAGGTTTAGGCCACATGTTGGTTTGGCAACACGGTTGAAAGGTAGTTTTCCCAGAACCAGAGCCATTCCGCAAGTGTCCGTGATGCCAGCAAAAATAAGCCCAGCGCCAACGAAACCTGAGATTGCTAAGAAGCCAGGATGAAGCAGAGTGCCCAGCACGACTCCCAAGAGAACGAGGGAACCAGCAGCGATACGTACTTGGCGTTCGATGCTCATGCCCTTCTTGCCCTGGACGACATCTTTCCGCTCTTCCAGCCACCGCGTCATACCCCCTGGGACAATGCCGAGATTGTTCATGCCCCGCTTTGCAAGTGCTTCGCGAGCCATGTTTGCTCGTCTTTCTGTGCGGCACATCAACATGATTTTCTGGCTCTCCGCGGCCTCTCGGAGCTCGTCGGCAAATTTGTCTAAATCCGCCAAGGGGATGTTGATGGCGTCAGGGATATGGACTTCCAAAAATTCACTGGGAGTGCGGACATCGACATAGAGTGCCTTTTCTGCGACTGCCTCGTTTGATTGTTTCACTTGCATTATTGAATCCTTTCTTGTCACTCGCAACGCTCTTACGTGTCCACTGGGAAGAGCGAATTCTCGCCAGGCAGGTTATCCGACTGATTCTATTTCGATTCTTCGATCGCCGCCGTTCCAAGCGACGATGCCGCCTCGCAGGTCGGTTGTGTCCTGAAGGCCAGCAATACGCAGGACACTGAGTGCCGTGGCCGAGCGAGAACCAGTTCGGCAGGCAGCAACAATACGTCGGTCTCGTGGCAACTCCGGCAACCGTTCCTGGAGCTTACTGAGAGGCATGTTCAGAGCGCCTGGAATGTGGCCAGCGGCGAATTCGGCGGGAGTACGAACGTCCAAGACCAAAGGGGCGTCCTGGCCCGTGATTTGTTCTGCCAGAAGTGGCGGCGATTCCCGCTCAAAGTATCCGACGAGTTTGGGATTCTCTTGCAGCGCGCGAATGCCGTTTTCCAAGTAACCAAGAACGCGATCAAAACCGATGCGCCCGAGGCGGAGGCCCGCTTCGATCTCTGTACCGGCGTCGGCGATGATGATGATGGGTTTTTGCGGGTCCAAGAACGTGCCTGACCAAGTAGCGAACATGCCTTCCAGTTCGATGTTGAGGCTGCCGATCATGTGAGCCGCAGCGAAATCTGAAGGTTGGCGGCAGTCCACCAGTTGGGCATCTTCTTTGGTCTTAAACGTCTCTACTTCCGCCAGGGTCAGGGCCTTAACGTGGTCAAGCGCTTCGGAAAGGGTCTCCCTTTTTTGTCGGTTGAGCATGGCGTCATATGAGAAGTACTTCGGAGCGTCTGGTTGATTGCTCGTTACCAAACTAATGAAGTCCTTTTTTGCCATGGGCTGCAAGGCGTAATTGTTTTGCCGTTGCGCGCCGATTGTTGACACTGTGTCTGTGCTTAAGTTCTTGCCGCACATGGATCCTGCCCCATGTGCGGGGTAAAGCAGGGTGTCGTCGGGAAGCCGCATGAGTTTGTTGTGCAAGGAGTCATAGAGATCGCTGGCGAGAGATTCTGCCGTCACGCCGATAGAGGCCATGAGGTCAGGGCGGCCTACGTCACCGATGAAGAGTGTATCGCCAGTGAGGACAGCCTTGGGATGGGTCTCACTCTCCTTGCTGTTGAAAACAACAATGGAAATCCCCTCAGGTGTATGGCCAGGTGTTTCCAGGACCTTCAAGCGCACCGACCCGAATTCGAGGACAGAACCATCTGCCATCGCTTCGAAAGGAAACTCTGCTTCGGCTTTTGCCCCCAGGTGGATTGCCGCTCCGGTTTTCTCTTGAAGCTCAATGTGACCGGCGACGAAATCGGCATGGAAGTGCGTCAGGAAGACGTGACGAATCGTAAAACCAGCACGGTCAGCATCGACGACATATTGGTCAATATCTCGCTGAGGGTCGACAACAACCGCCGTCTTCGTTTCATCGTCGCCAATCATGTAGGACGCGTGGGAAAGACAACCCAAGTAGTATTGTTTCAGTTGCATAGTTCGTTCTCTCCTAGCGAAAATAGCGATTGAACAATCATGACTCCATTCCCCCAAATCTCTTGCGAACGCAACGAAGAATGTCGGCGAGACCTTCTTCTTCAATTGAATAAAAGACACTTCGGCCTCGTCGCTCGGAACACAAAAAACCCCGGTCTCGCATGGTTCCCAAGTGTTCGGAGGCCATGTGGCTTGGAATTCCACAGGCCTCAGCCAATTGACCCACGGTCCGCTCCCCTTCTTGAAGCAGCAATTCGACCATGCGCAGTCGGCAGGGGTGAGCCAGGGTCTTCAAACAGCTGGCTGCTCGTTTCATGGCTTCCATGGGTATCAGGGTCTTTTGATCTAATGTCGTCATATCGGAATAGTACGACATAACGACATGATTACAAGAACCTCTTTTTTTCCGTGACATGTCAGCCCTGTTCGCGCTCTGCCTGAGCAACGCCTCCACGGCGCTTTTCTACTTGCAGGAGATAATCATGATTCGAATTCCCTTGGTTTTGGCCCTGTTGATGGCCGCCTTGATCCAGACGATATCCGCCCAAATAACCCCAGCGCCCTTACCAACGCGCGCGGCCAATCTTCAGAATACCGCTGGCAGGAATCTGATTCCTGGAACCATGTTGGGACAATCATCGCTGACCGACTCTCCGGCGGGATTGCCATTTAGCGATGCCATGATCCCCAGGGACAACATCGCTGGCACTTTTGTTCTTCAAGAAGTCGGCCATATTCGGCCCATAGCCGCAACAGGAAACGTCCTCTACACCGTCAATCAAGAAGCTGGATATCTCGTGGCCTTTGGCACCAATCCTCTTCAGAAGATCCTGGAAGTCCCCCTCGGTCTTGGCGCCAATTCGGTCTACGAACATCCTAATCGCCAATTCGAAATATGGATTACGGATTCGTTGAGCAATTGTGTTTCTGTTTTCGATCCGGCCACATTGACGTTGGGCCACACAATTCGCACAAGTGGTTCGCCCCATGCTTTGGCATTTAGCGCCAGTGGTGACCGAGCCTATGTGACTTGTTCCTCCGGGCGGACCGTGGATGTCATCGACACCAATTCCTTTGCAGTGATCAATTCGATCGCAATTCCAGCCAGAAGGCCACGAGGCATTGCGCGCGTGGGCGATAACATTCACATCGCTCCTTTGTTCTCTGGCAACAACACAACGGCACTGGCCGCAAACGGTTCGAACACCAGTTTTGTCCTTGAATTGCCACCTTTGGCAATCCTCGGTGTGAATCCTTTGGCTGATATTGACATTCGTACGATCGGCGTATCTCCCACGGGGACGAGCTTCGAGATGCTCAATTCGGCCTTGGAATTCACTGAAGTCGGGACGACAATTTTCAACGTGCAGAATCGTCCTGGCACAACTGAACTCTGGATTTCCAACACCGATGCGCTCAATGCCGCAGTGATTGCTGAACCCAATTTTGTTGACGGACAAGTCGTTAGAAATCGCATTTCGATTGTGGACGTCGCGGCCGGTCCGGGAGGTGCGATTACTCATGTTGATTTAGACCAAGTATCGGGAGTGGGGTGTGCACAACCTCGGGGAGTGGCCTTTGATCCAGTACGGCAGCGGGTCTATGTCATGTGCGAAGGCAGCGATCGCGTGGCTGTTCTCAGCGAATCTGGCGGTTGGTTGGGTTTTTACAAATTGCAAGGACAAGGAGCGATTCGTTGCCTGCCACAAGGGGCCACTGTCGTCGTCGACAAGCTCTACGTCTTCAACAAGGGCACCAATTCCATTACACAAATTGACTTGCTCACGACGCCACTCGATTCCACGGTCGCCAATCACATGTCCTTGGGCCCTACGCCCTTAACGGAGGACGTGCGCCGCGGTCGGTCGATTATCAACAATGCTGACCTTTCAGCGTCTGGAGCGTCGTCCTGTGCAAGTTGCCACATTGACGGTGATCTTGATGGAGTGATCTGGGACTTGTCCGGTGTTCTCGACCCCCAAGGAACACCCAACAATCAACTTACGTTCTGGACCGACCGTAAAGGCCCCATGGTGACACAGAGCCTGAACGGCTTGCCAGAAGGTGCACCTTACCACTGGCGGGGCGAGCGCAAAGATGTTGAAGCGTTCAACGTCGCCTTCGAGGGCCTTCTTGACGGCTCTCAGCTCGGATCTGCCGAACTCGGAGACATGGTTTCTTACATCAACGAGTTGCACTATCCGGCGAATCATGCTCAGCAGGATGATCGTGTCACGACACCCAACGAGTTGGAGGGTGCTCGCATCTTCCTACAGGAGCTTGCTACAGGGAGCGCCACTTGTGCCGATTGTCACACCATGCCCTTGGGAACGAACAACGAACCGATGCGGGAATTCGTCGGTGGATTCGCTCCGTCTATCGAAGTGGCCCAACTTCGTGGCGTGGCGGACAAAGAGTTGGGCAAGCATGATCTCGGTAACTTCGCTGGGATTCCCTTGGGAGATGGAAGTGATATCGGGCCAGCCTTGGTGCATGATGGCAGGTTTGCCACTCTGTTCGATTTCTCCAATGATTTTGTCAACATCGATCCCACCGAGGCAGCGATGCTTGAGGAATTCATGAACGCTTTTGATACGGGATTGGCTCCAGCCACGGCTATTCAAGCGACCATGACCCAAGCCAACGCGCTGACGATGCCGGAGTTGAACCTGTTGATCAATGAAGCCACGGAAGGTGAATGCGACCTGGTGACTTCGGGCAGTGTGACCGTGGGTGGAGGGGCCACGACCCGGGTTACTGGCTTCTTCGATTCGACGACGGGACTCTTCGAATTTGAGGCCAAAGCGTTTGGCAACGTACCGCCGTCGTTCATCGTCCTCTTTGTCAATGCAGGATACGGTTCTTGGACTTTCCGCGGTGTTCCTGTTGGGACGGGCCGCCGCTTGATCGACAAGGATCTTGATGGCATTGGCAACATTGACGAAAACATGTACAGCACAGATCCGGAAAATCCAGACTCCGATGGTGACGGATTTCCAGATGGCTACGAAATCATTTGGGGCATGGATCCCAACGTCGTGGACACTTCATCTCCAGATGGTCAAGCACCAGGCATCGTGAGTAGTACGCCAATTTTTGCCACCACGAATACTGTGAAGATCGAAGTGGAAACCGATGAGCTCTGTGTGGTTGTGGCGACTTGGACCGGGTTGCGCGGCGCCGAAACAAGAGTGAGTTCTAAGTTCGCACCTTATGCGAAGAGGCACCAATTTGTCATCAACTTCCTGCCGGAGAACGCTCCGACGACGGTGACCTTGACGGCGACCGACCCCAATAGTCTGTCGAGCTCCATGACCATGGTTGTGACGACCAACCCAGAACGGGTGGCCGACATCCATATCAACGACATGACTTTGACGACTGGCATCATAGCTATTTCGACGGGTGGGACTCAGGCGACGACGATTCTTAATGCCAAAGTCGAAGTATTCGATCACCTGGGCCAGCCTGCTCTTGCGGGATACCAGGCCACGGCCTTTGTCTATTTTGAACCGGCCCCCGGGCAGCTCCAAGTTGTAAGCACAGCCACCACAGCTGTGACGGATTCCTCGGGGAAGGCGACATTCTTGATTCCACTCAACTGGAGTGCACCTTTTGGTGGAGCGGGCACAAGAAAAGTCTACTTTGGCGTGATCGACATTGTTCCCACCAACGGCTCGGGACTGCTCAATGCCTACACAGAGGCCAATGACGTCGTGAATTTCAAGACCTTGAACTTCTGAGTGCTTGGGGTTTTGCGCCCTTTGAATGGCGTTGAGGATAGGGCAAGCCACTTCCCGGCAGAGAAGCGGCGTGAGGGGCTGGGTTTCGACTCAGCCCCTTTTTGCTATCTGCGCCTTGTCTATTTGCCCCTTTTAGGTGCGGGCGCTATCCTCCGGCTCGCCTTGGGCTTGGTGCCGGACGCGAATGACAAAGATTTGAGGACTGCCTGATGAAATTCGACGCTCTCTACACCACGGCATTGATTCGGTGGTGCCATATCTTTCTTGGCATCATGTGGATTGGTTTTTTCTTTTTCATGCATCTCATCGTCCGGCCCTATTTGGCGCAGCTTGATGGCGAGGCCAAAGCCAAAGCCTACCGGGTTCTTATCGCTCGCGGTCTACGCTGGTGCCGCGGAACATCCTTGGCGACGCTCTTGCTAGGTGTGGG
>JAJRYU010000292.1 GCA_024275615.1 Planctomycetota bacterium | reverse complement strand
GAACGCCGAACCACGAGGTTTTCGATCTTGATCATGCCTTGTTTCCAGCTCGTTTCTCCCGTGTCAGGAGTGCCAAGATGAGGGTGAAGGACAAAGAGAGAAACAAAAGAATAATTCCCATGGCGATGCCACGTGCGAATTCGCCTCTCCCAGTTTCCAAAGCCGTCGCTGTTGCCAAGGTTCTTGTCCGACCGCGTATATTTCCGCCAACCATGACTGCGATTCCCAATTCAGTGAGGCATCTCGCTAAGGCAGTCAAGATCCCCAGAATGACACCAATGCGCGCCTCCGACACAAGAGTTCCTAAGATACGAATCGGTCCAGCACCAAGTGTTTGTGCTGTTTCTGCGACGCGCTGATCCAAACTCGCAACGGCACCTTGGCTCATGGCGAAGATGATGGGTACAGCGAGGAGAAGCTCGCCGGCGGCGATTGCCTGGGGAGAATAGAGGAGGTCCCAATCTCCCAAGGGGCCTTGTCTTGAGAACATGGCGTAGCACACAAGTCCAACAAAGACGGTGGGGATGCCCATTCCTGTGCGCGCCAAGACCACCATGAGATTACGGCCGAAGAAATTCCGGTGCCCCGCGAATGCCCCCATGGGGAGCGCCACCAAGGTGGCGCAGAAAACGGCGGCCGTGGAAATCTTGAGTGTGAGGAAAGCGGCGTCGAAAACGGCTGGGTTGCCGCTGGCGATCAGATCATAGGCCTCGCGAATTCCCTCCCACAGGAGATTCAATTGTCTTTCGCTCCATGGAGGGCCAAGGGAACAAACGGCCGCTCGCCAAGGCACTCGAACAGTCGAATCCGTTCCTGTACGCGTGGGCTAATAAGATAGTCGCAGAGATCGTTCGCTGCCTCTTGTTGAGTGTCGTGTTGAGAGTCCCTCTTGACGACAATGGCCGAATAAGTATTTACCAGGCTCGGTGCGTTTTCGACTAAGACCTTGAGCTCGATTTTGGGTTTGAAATGAAGGAAAGTCGCACGATCGGAAAGTGCATATGCTTGCATTTGGTGAGCCATGGTGAGAGTCGCGCCCATCCCGCGGCCACTCTCTGTGCAGTTCGGCCAGACGCCAGCTAGCCCAGCGGCTCGGAGGAGTTGTTTCTCTCTTCTGTGTGTGCCGCTGTCGTCACCGCGAGAAACGTATTTGCTGCCTTTTCGGTTCAAGACAAGGAGAGCTTCAGTAGGAGTCATCCCGTGGATACCGGCGGGATCGTTCAAAGGGCCAATGATGACGAATTGATTGGTGAACAAGGGAGCACGGCGAGAACCATATCCCTTGGTCATGAACTCTTTTTCGGCATCGCGATCGTGGACAATAATGAGGTCCACATCTTTGGATTTCCCTAACGCCAACGCTGCTCCCGTTCCGACGGCGAGCACGTCGATACGCAGGCCGCTTTTCTTTTCAAAGTCTGGCAGGAGCAATTCCAACAAGCCGGAGTCTCGTGTGCTTGTTGTAACCGCAAGGCGCAGCGAGGTCGTTGTTTCTCCGGCAGGGGCATTGCCACAGGACAAGAGTGCGAGAAAAAGGACAACAGCGAGGCACGATGGACGCAATTTGATTTCCTCCAGACGGTTACGAGGGCAGATAATAGCCTGTTCCGATCGCGACGTCCACGCGATCTCTTCCCTCCCCAGGTGAATTCAAGCTCTTAGTTGTTCTTGACCATGTACCACCCCTATCTTCGTGTTTGGATGTGACTGCAGACGATGCGCAGAATGACGAGGCCAGGAGGTGAGAAAGGGAGAGAATCGACGTGAGAATGTTGCCGTCTGTTTTTTTGTCTTTTGTTGGGCCATGAAGCCAAGCTGAATAGGAGGCCCTTGGCAAACGGTAGCGCTATTCTACTCGAAACTCTTTTCTCGACGAGAGTTAGCGATTTTCACGCCACTCCAGCATCGGTCCTGCCGGCGGTACCACCAGGGGCGTTTTGGCAGAAGATCTCGAGTGGCTCCGGGTGAGGCCTCGGAATCTAGTTGTTCTTACTTGAAGGGGAGAGATTACGAACAGAAACTAAGACACACTGACTCACTACTTATTGTATCTAGGGGATGATGGTTTATGACGGCAATTGCAGCGACTAACGGCTGGGGCAAGAGCCCGTTGGTTTGGAGTTCATTGATTTTTATTGTTGTCGCACACCTTTTGGCGATTGCTGGAATCGTCCATTTGGCTTTGGCCTATTCGGGTTGGACTTTGCTGCTGGGTTTCGTCTGGTACTTGTTTAGTGGCCTGGCGATCACCGCTGGCTATCATCGTCTGTTTTCGCACAAGAGCTACGAAGCTCACCCCTTGGTGAAGATCTTCTTTTTGTCCTTTGGCGCGGCTTGCGCTCAGAACACAGCGTTGAAATGGTGTGCCGACCACCGTGTTCATCACAAGTTCGCCGATCAAGAATCTGATCCCTACTCAGTCAATGACGGTTTTTGGTGGGCTCATATTGGATGGGTTTTTCATCAAGGACACAAACGTCCCCATGTTTCATGCAATGACTTGGAAAACGATCCCTATGTTCGTTGGCAAGCTAGGAACTACGTCCCCATTGCCATCCTCGTAGCCGTGGTGATTCCCGGTCTTCTTGGTCTCCTGTGGGGCGACCCAATGGGCGCTATCTTGTTCGCTGGTTTTACGCGACTTGTTTGGACGTGGCATGCCACGTTCTCAATTAACTCCGTGACTCACCGTTTTGGCAAGAAGACATACTCAAAAACGGAGTCGGGGCGAGATTCCGGCTTGGTGGCGCTCCTAACCATGGGTGAGGGCTATCACAATTTTCACCACCGATTCCAAACCGATTACCGCAATGGCATCCGTTGGTATCACTATGATCCCTCGAAATGGCTCGTCTATGCCATCTCGAAGATCGGCCTGACACGATCGTTGGTGCGTGTTCCTGTGGACGTGATCAACCGCGCGCGAACTGAAACTCGCTGAAACGCATTTTTCGATTTTTCTAATTTGATGGTTCGAAAACGCTCCGGCAACGGAGAAAGATTTTGGAACATTCGATCACTTTGGAGAAATCAACCATGTCCACAGCCCGGCGCATACTCACTTTCATGTCTTTTTTGGCGGGGTTCGCCGTTTCCACACTCGCACAAGTCGGGTTGCCTCCT
>JAJRYU010000291.1 GCA_024275615.1 Planctomycetota bacterium | reverse complement strand
CCCAGCGCTCGTGGTGATGCAAGACAAGAGGATCAAGATTGAGGAAATACTTTTCATTTCATTCTTTCGTTTGTTCGCCTCGGATCTCGTCGTCGGTAGGTCCGACACTATAAGATCGCTCGGAGTCACTTCATCGTTTCATCCTTGGGAAAAATTTCTGACAGCGAAACAAGAATTCGCCGTCCACAGTGATCTCTACCATCCTGTCTGGCACAGATTTCCTCGCGACGACCAGCCGGTAGCGGTCGGGCGTGACGTTGGCTCGTGACCAAGGATAAGGGCCGGGGAAAACCTCAAAACCGCAGCAAACCCATCGCCAAGGAGCTCTGCTTCCGAGCATGGCGAAGCCCAGCATCCAACCAAGAGATCCGCGGGCATCAATTGGAAGCAGCGGCTGAGGTTGGTCCTCGGGCGAACTTCAGAGGTATTTGGAGAGACAGGCTCCGATTCGAAAATCCGATTGTGACGGCGCCTTCTCTTTGAGTGATTTGGCCCAGTCCCCACATCATGGGGAAAGATTCCTGCTCCCAAAGCGTGGGTCTCCTGGCAGGATCAATTGCCGACTTGCAAGATGAATGTCATCGCGGAATCTTTCAGTGGAGAGATGTCATCAACGAGACTGAGAACGACTCATCGTTAGGCAAGCCCATTTTGGCCGTTGGTCTTGTGTTGTTGCTTTGCCTCGCTACGTTTCTAGTTTGGCCTAGGACGAGTGAATCTGAGGAAACGCTCGCAAAGCCAAGTCTGACGGGAGTTGATGAAGAGAGAGGAAATCTGCCCCGTCGGCAAGGGCTTCCCAAGAATCCCAAGGTTCAATCCTTTGAACTGAATGATGTGGCCTCAATTCATGTTGCTAAAGCGATCAATCCAAATGAATTGGCACGTCTTCATGGCCGTTTTGTTGGTTATGAAAATCGACTTGAGTTCCGTCCAGAAAAGGTGCAAGCAACGAGCGACATCGGGTGGATGGATCACGTGGCGGGGATTCTTGAGAGCCCGCTTCTCCCGGCATTCATGGGAGTGGAGAATGTCAATTTAGAGGGGCATTTTGAGATCCCTGCTTTCTGCCGGCGCCGTCCGGCACTCATTGGTTATGCACCTGGAGGGGAGATCTTTGTTTTCAACGCGCCAAGAGCGGGTGGGAGCAATGACCTCGTTGTAGACCTTGGTGGCGGAGAACCAGTCCATGGATTCGTTAGGGATGAAGTCGGTCAGCCAATCGCAGAAGCTGTCGTTGTACTGGCGACCTATGAGGGTGGACTTGAACCGGCAGTGTATTGGCGCTGTCGGTCCCAATTCGATGGTTCCTTCCGGGCACCAAACATAGACAGGGAAAGCGCTGCTCTTGTCGCCGTTGCTCAGGGCTTTGCTCCCACTGGCTTCGTGGACTATGAGACGACCGGTGACTTTACTATTACTTTGTCAAGAGAGTCAATTCTCTCGGGCGTAATCCAAGATCCGACAGGAAAGATGATCCAGGAGCCAGTTGCGGTTCGAGTGGAAATCGAATCAGGTTTTCACAAGACTATTACTGCCAATGGAACTTTTGAGATTCGAGGAGTTGGCAATGATAACTCCATTCTCGTTTTCGGGACGCACAAAGGGCTATGGCAATTGGATGAGGGGGGGAACGTCGTCAAGAATGGTGTTGATCCAGAATTCGTCAGCGAATTCGAATCTCGGGTTGTTTTGGTCATGGGCCCGGGGCGAACCGTTGAGGGTACAGTTGTCGATACATTGGGGCGTCCCGTGGTTGGCGCTCGCGTCGTGGGCATTGGTGCGACAAGAAAATTGGGCGCTGACCAACATGCCGTCACCCTCAGTGAAGAAGGAGGGAGGTTCAGACTGTCCAACTTGCCGCCGGGTACAGTTCAAGTTACTGCCTTTCGAAACGATCTCTATCCCAGCTCACAACCTATGGATATTCCTCAGGTCACAAAGCCCAAAACGATCGTCATTGAGTTGACCCCCGTTAGGAAGGTCGCAGGCCGGGTGATCGATGAGTTGGGACAACCTGTTCAGGGATGCTTGGTCACCATCAATTATGACTGTCTCGGATGGTACAGCAGAGAAAAACAATGGGATCCACTGTCAAATTTTCAACATGCCGTGCTGACGGCGGCCGATGGGAGTTTTGCTGGCTTAGTTGCCCCAAAGGGAGTTGAGGTCCATCTGGTTGTGTCTCACCCAGACATGGTTGGTGTGCTTGGCATGGTTCCACCAGAGAAGTCGGAAGACATTGTTCTAACCTTGCCTGTCACCACATCCATCAAGGGAGTCATCGTCGATGAAGATGGGGATCCTGTGGCGTATGCTAGGCTGCAGGTGGCAATGCTCGGTGACAATACAATTGTCGGTTGGGCCAAGGACGATTGGGAGCTATCAGGGCCGAGATCCAGGACGGACGGTCAGGGGCATTTCTTCGTTGCAGGATTGCCGGCTGGTAAGTTCCAGCTTGAGTTAGAAGACATAACTTTGGGTGTACGGGTATTGCAACCTGGACAAGTCAATTCATTCAGATTCACGGTCCCGAAGAATCAATGAGGACCATTGAGCAGAACGGGGATTGTATTCTTGATGAGCGAGTATTGGTTGGTGAGAGGTTATGAATTCGTGTTCTCTTGAGGGAGAGCTAACAACCAGGTGCAAAGTGTTGCGGTGGTATGCATGATCTGGATCGGAAGGTGGTGCCCTTGGTTCGAATACACCCGTATTGCCCGAACTATTTTGGTGCCGGAGTATCTTGTCGATGACTTTTGGCTCGGTGATGACTGAGACGACTTTCACAGTGACATTGCGATGGGGGCAAAGAAGTAGGTCGACTTCGAATATCTATCTGATGAGCCGCGCCCAACTAGAATCGCTCCTTGGGCACGATCAAGTACGAGGCCCCAGCCCCCTCATCCTCGAAATTGAATGTCCTGAAGGCGGCATCTCTAAATTGGCGTTCATCGATGTCAATGGCAAGAAAGGCGATCACGACCAAGTTATCCTTGGCCAGCAGAAGGAAGTCGCAATCAAGTTGACACCGGACACCAATACTATCTCCGTCAACCGCGAACATGGTGAGGTGTCCGAACAAGAAATCACTTTGCAGCCGTGCTCCATCTCACGGGTGAGAGTCAAGATCGAGCAGCCATAATCCAAACCCGGCGTGTTTGTCATGGACGATACTTTGAGACGTCTACTTCGCGGCGGCTTTTTATTTCAACCAAGACGGGTCACGGAGCGCCAGTACAACCACGCCTGTCGCCGTGGTGTTGACCTTGTTGTACCACAGGCCCTGGTTCAGAACGAAAGCCCCTTTTTTGTCCTGCGCCTTCAGGATCACCGGGATGAAGATCTTTTGGAAGCGCTGCCAAAGCAAGACGTCATGGGCACGACACCCAAGCGCTCCAGAAAGATAGTTGATCATGAATAGATTCCCACCATGGGTGGAACTCACGGGAATCTCATTGAGATGGGACGAGACATAGCTTGACGCTTTCTGGATCATTGGTGCGGAAGCCGGAATCAAAGAACGGAGCGCGAGCAGGGCACCAGATGTGCGCCCACATTCCGACATCAGAGAAGGACGCCAGCCGTGATGAGAACCGTACTGGAAACCACCATCAACGTTCTGCAGTCCAAGATAGTATGCCCGTAAGGACAGGCGTAACTCTCTCCAAATCAGTCTTGACGTGCCCTCGAGATGACCCGATTTCCTGGCCCGATAAAGAGCAAATACGGTGAAATTGGTGAGGACAAGGAGATCTTCGGAATAGTGGGCAAACCGATAGCCATGAGAGTCGGTAAGTCGTTGATCGAAATCATGATTCCAACCGCCGCTCCAGCGACGCAAGCGGAGCAACCTCTTGGCAAGGCCGCGGATTGGCTTGCCAGAGTCTTTGCAAGGACTGACCTGATCAAGCTCAACTAGAAACATCATTGCGAAGGTCGCATACCAGCACTCAAAATCCTCGTAGCCTTTTTGAGAGGGTTCTTGAACTCGAATCTGACCCGACTTGGGAATTCTATGGATCAGCCAACTCGCCGCACGTTTGGCGGCGGCGAGGACAGAAGACTCGGATGTGCGGGCGTAGGAACCGCAGAGTGCTAGACCGGCGATTGCCGTATCAAATACCGCGTCGTGGCTTCCGGACTCTGATCGAGGCCAGGAACCGTCCGCAAGTTGAGTGCGGAGAAGAAATCGAGTTCCTCTTCTCAGCGCTTCTACCTCCTGCGACTGGGTGTACCCAGTCCCGATTCCGAGCATTCGCCCAACTCCGGCCTCGACATTGCCGGCAAATTCTGCTGCCCCCAGCCCTTCATTCTTGACAAGGACAATCTGGGAACCTTGATAGTCCGCGATCAGTTTGTCTCCTTGCCAACGGGCTTCCAAAACGGTTCCGTCGGCGGCTTTGACTTTGACAACCTCGTTGGGATCGTGAGGACGATTGAGAGGATTGCCGCTGGGCAGCTCTGGGCCGAAGGGCCTGAATCCTTGTGTCGCAATCTCATGGGGCGTACCTCGGAGTGCAGCCCCCAACTCCCGAACTGCAACAACAAGGCCAGCCGACTCCGGGAGGACCTCAGGACTATGCACTAGCTTGGCAACTTCTGCTTCGAGCTTCCTCAACCGCTTGACGATTAGCTCGTCTCGAATCCTACGAGCCCACTGGGAATCGATATCTTTGCGAACCAGTCTGATCCTTTTTCTGACCGTCTCAGCGGGATGTCGCAACCAGGTGCGAGCCAGGGCTCGATGCACGTCCAGTCGGTGCCCAGCCAATGAGACACTAAGGAGACTGTCCCTTGCTTCCCACCAGGATTCATCGTTGGCAAGTTTCGATGCCAAGAGACTGATAGGCTCCTGAGCCTTCGGATCGACATTCTGAGCGTAAAATCCGATGCTGCCGAACGACAGGGTGACGATGATGACTGCAAGTGAATTCAATCGTTTCATAATGCAGTCTTCATCAGCAGAGTTCCTTGTTTAGTTTGGTCCGAAGCATCAAGGCCCACTATTTTCGATCGAGGAGGGCTGGATCATCTTCAATCGGCCACATCTGCAGTTTGTTGTCGATCATCTTGATGACGTATCGACGACCGTCCTTTGCCTGCAGAATGCCCTCAGGGACCCCATCGGGAATGCTGCCAATAGGGGTCAGGATGAACTCCGTTTCCGTATCGTCGTCAACGTAGTTGACATGCCATTGATCCGCGATGCGGGTTGCCACGCTCCCGATGGAGGCACAGGCAATGGACAAAAGGAGAACAACTGTGAAACTGGGTCTGCCCCGACCTGTTTCACCGGTGAGGGCGATTTCTTCAAGTCGGTTTGCCAGTTTGGTTCTGTGCTGCGCGTTCGTGTAATTCTCTTGGCGAAGAGGAGACAAGAAACTTGCCAGTTTGTCATTCTCTTGCTGATCAAGCATGCGAGTCTCCTTGTCGTTCAACCACCTCCTGCATGGCCGACCGTGCTCGGGCCAGACGTGACTTGACCGTGCCAAGTCTACACCCCACAACCTGAGCGATCTCCTTGATAGTCAAGCCCTCCAAGTAGTACAGAGCCAGCACGGTCTGAAGGCGAGGTTTGATCTGAAGCAGTGCTGCCCGAGCGTCATTGGCCTGAGCCGAGTCGGAGGACGTTGGGCAGCGCTCTTCGACATCATTTGGTTTCGAAAGGCAAGAAACCCGGCGATTCCTGGCCCAGCGGTTGGCCGCATTACTGGCAATGCGCAGTAGCCAGAATCGGATCAAGACTGATTTTTTGAGGTACCCAGGCAGGGATCCGAGCGCGGAGAGAAACACTTGGGAGACCAGATCTTCAGTGCTGTGGTGATCTCCAGTTCGGCGGAAGAGATAACTCGTGATCTCCTGGTAATGGTAGTCATAGACTCTGCTGAAAAGATGGGGTTGGCGTCTCAACTCTCCAACCGTCAGGGTCTTCAGTGGAGAGCCCCCGACCGCCATCTTCCTCGACCAGATGGCTGGCCGCGACCGGGTCTGGACGACATGACTGGATTGTCTCGATACAAAACCGCTCATGCCCAACTATATCCATCCGACTGGGGGGAGGTTCCCGGGAAACCAAGAAACTTCCTTCGGAGGAAAAGGGATTCCCTGTTTGTCCACCTGAGTCATCAAAGCGTGAGAATGCTTTCCAAGCGGTGATTCGGATCGACTTACGTCCGGTGCCCTGGGCGGCATCTGAGGACGCAAGTAGAGGTATGGAAAGCCAAAAGGAGGCTCCGATGGCGGGAGATGTTGTGAAACCAAATGTACTTTGACGGTGCGGAGTGGGTGTCTGATGACACAATCGTCGTGGAATTCCATCAGTTGCTTCAGAAAATGCCGGAGAAACTCGTCCATAGCAATGCCATCCAAGTGACGGTGGAGTGAGGTGTCGGTTATGAATTGGGGGTGCTCGATTCTGATGCAGATTCGTGTTGTTTCCCCTCGGTGTTAGCGATTTAGCCGGACGAACCTATGGGGTGACTCAAGTGTTAAGGTCGCCGTCGAGATCAGAATGAACTTCGGCATAGCCGCTACTAAATATCATTGGTGATCAATCGATTGATCACCAATGATCAGGTCATGGAACCCGTCGCCATTCACGTCCCCTGCACCCGCCGCTGAGGACCCGTATATCCCGGTCCCTGGGCCGCCGAACGAGTGCAAGACACTTACCATCGAAGCCCGAAAAAACACGAGCACTACCCGAACAGAATGGCCTACTTGCCTGTTGAAGACTTCGATTCCTTCGGTGCATTCTCTGGACTCATGGGAACGGGAGGGTTGAGCGCCGCTTGCTCGTCGATCATGGCGATAAGCTTGACGATATTGCGAACGCGTCCGCCAAAACTGGTTACAACAACGGCTTTCGCCGACTGAAGCGGATGGACAAACCCGGAACGATGATCTTGCATGAGGTTGTTGATCGCTCTCTGAATTTTGTCGACAGGGGTGAATTTGACCGGCACAACAACAGCAACAATTTCACTGGCATAAGAATTTCGCGCCAGCTCGTCGAGCGTAATCGCCTTGGCGGATTGTTTGAGGATTTGGGAGTTGTGAATATCTTCAATGCGTAACATTCTCAAGTCCAGATCGCCCATTTCAAGAACTGCCATGTCGTTGATGAAGAGGATGTTTCGAAACACCCTTTCAGCATCACTGACTTTGAACGTCATTTCACCGAAGCCGGTGATTCTTTTGTTTTGAACGCGGCGATGATCAAAGAAGATTCTCCTTTTGGTCATGCGGGCAAATTCGGCAGCGAATTTCTCCAGATCAAGCCCGCCCGAAAGATTGAGTGTAAAGGTCTCCTCCCCCACCGCCACTTGATCCGCATGAGTTCCTTCGATGGTACTGGCTGGTAAGAGGCACAAAAAACTGGCAAAAATACTGGCCATGATAGTCCGAGACATCGCTTCCTTACTCCTTTTGATTGTTATTTCAGCAGCTTGGTCGACAGGATTGATCTGCTTGTTTCAATAATCCGAGTTTTATTTACAAGACGACGTTGGCATCGAAATGAAGGACTCAGAGCAGAAAACCCGCTGGCCCATGACAACAAGGCTCGGCGTGTTCTCGCCTTTGCGAACGCCAATGGAACTTGGAGTGCCCCCACGGCCTCGCCCAAAAACAAGGCCAGCCAAAAATTCACGGTCGCCGTTGTCGGCGACCTTGAACAATCTCAGTGGATTTGAGCTTTCTGGAGATTCACAGTGGACTACTGCGTTTCCCAAACGATGCCGTTGGTACCTTTGTAGACCCCAGGGCTCTCCTCAATCACGCCTTGGAATGTCACTTTCAGTGGGAACGCAATCACCGGCCCTGGCCCTGATGACCAAGGTGCAGGCCCCCATGGGTAGATGGGTGTACAACTCCCAAGTGGAATCGACGCGGCAAAGACAAAGGTGATG
>JAJRYU010000290.1 GCA_024275615.1 Planctomycetota bacterium | reverse complement strand
TGGATCCAGATGTTGTTCGCGAGCACAGCCATAGGGCCGCTGATGCCGTCGTCGAATTTTACACTACCCAGGTCGACAATTTGAAGGACGCTGAATCCCGCCAAGCCGCCAAACGCCATGCCCCAGCTCGTGCCTCGCACGAGATCGACGATGAGGAACATCAAGACACTCAACGCTCCAACTGCAACCATGGACTCATAGAGGTTGGTGATGGCGATGGCGAATCCGAGGACGATTCTCATATAGAAACCCCAGGCGACGAAGCTGAGGCCAACAATGGAGATGACAATGGCCAAGTACCGTAGCCACTTTTGCCTAAAGGCCATGCCAAAGACAGCAAGTGCTGCGGCGGCAACAAAGAACCACGACGATAGCGAAAACGGTTTGAGCTTGTTGTAGGTCAGTTCATTTTCGATGGCACTTTCGCTGAGGGTGAGGTCCGGTGCCATGGTCGCAACGATGGCCGTAATTTCGTCAACGGCGCTTGTGATTTTTTCTTGGTCGCGCGCCCGCCAACCCTTGCCAATATTGCGGAATGCTTTCTTGATCTTCTTCGCCAGCGTCGGATCGTGACCGGCACTCAAGGCCGTGTCCGCAAGATGCCAATCGTTGCGGTCGGGACGCTCAGAGAGTCTCTGCTCTTCCGTGGGCGGGACGATCTTGAAGTAGTCTGCGAGGCGAGTCTGTGCCAAATGCACCTCACCGTTTAGCCGGAATAGTTCTTGGTCCACGGAAGGTGTCGAACCAGATTCTGAACTTGCGTCTTGGCGCGCACGATTGAGTTCTTCCTGGAAGGCCTTGGAGTTTTCAATCTGTGTCCGTGTTGCCAGCTTGTCTACTGACTCCATGCCTAATAGTTCTTTGTTGCGACCGTGTTTGACCAAGAACAGGGGCGTATGTTCCCAATCAAAGTCATCGTCAAAAGCGATAGAACAAAAGAGCAAGGTGCAGTCTGCCCCATAGAGGCTTCGCGCGCCCGATAGGGATCGTACGATACTCCGTGCCAAGGTGTCCAAGGGCTGGGATCGTTCCTTGTAGAGAACTGGCATCCGTTTGAGTTTTTCGACCGCATCGCCCAGCTCTTTATCCAGTGCCGCGAAACGCTCTCGTTGCTCTTTTTCCCGTGACGACCTTTTTGTGGCTTCGTAGCGCCCCATCAAGGCGAGAACGAAGACAACAAGGAGTGTTAAGGCAAGAATGCCCAAGCCACCGAAAAGTCGATTTTTTGTACTCATAGTTCTTCCTTTTGCGCAGCTATGGACCGACGTCGCGTGTCCCAGTCGCGAATTCTCTTCTTGAAGAAGAAGACAATGATAATTCCAAGGCACGTAATGATTGAGGCGACAATGATGGTGCTGTAGCCCGGGTTCCTACCAACGGTCAGGACAATTCCTCGAGAATGAGTTGACTCATCCCGAATGGGACTGCCGTTGAAGAATCGAAATCCTTCATAGGCCAGCGGGTGGTTCATGTCGATGAGGATGGCTTCTTCGACACCGTTGGTCTTATCGCGTAAGACGACGTTGGTTTCGTAAGTCTTCGCCTTGCCGCTGGCATTGGCGTAGTTCTCGTGACGAAAATCTAAACAGCTCAGTTCAAATCCCAGAGGGACCTTTCGGGATCCATAGGCCAATTGGATTCGTTGCCCGCCGAGTCTGGCCTCTTGGGGCCGAAGCAGGCCGTTCACAAGCCAAAGTTCTTCGCTTTCACCTTCAAAAGTGACCTTGGCATGGATGGCCCGAAAATTGTTGCGGCTGGTGCTCGCTCGAACACTTTCGTCTCGGCTGGCGTGGGCAATCACTTCTTCAGGGGTGATGCGAATGGGAGAATTCTCGGAGAATGAATAGGCGTGACCTATTTCGAGTTTCTCGTGTTTGGTGCCACTGCGGGAGCCCAGGGCGACAGTCCATTGGCCTTTTGTGTCCAAGATGAAAACGACCATGCCGGGGGAAATCTGGATTTCTCCAAGGCAGGCATATTCAAATTCCAACCCATAGACGTTTGATGCGCCATTTGAACGGCCATTTAGAGTCGTGGCATAGACATCGCTCTTGCCATTCGCTCCGTTCATTGAGACGAGCACGCCAGGGTTACTGGCCACCTGGGGATTCTCGTCAATCGCCAGTCCACTCTTGTCCTTGCCGAGAGTGGCGTAAAAGCGTTCGATCTTGATAGTCGGGCCGTTTTCGCCCAAGAGCAATTTACCCGCTTTGATCATCCGGCCGGCGGAGCCTGTATCAGTGTCCGGCTCCAGTTCCACAGGAATGTCGGCGAGGTGCTTGCCTTTGCGATAGACACGGACCATGCCTCGTTTTTGGTCTTTGGGATCGTAGACATGGCCGATTGAGTCAACAATGTACTGCCGGTCAAAGGTACGAACACGAATGTCCATGCCGCTGAATTGTAGGACACCATTGTTGTGGGCTTCGAGAACAACGTTCTCCTGGGAAAACCCCGGAGCGGTCATCGAGAAGCGCACACCAGCCTCGCCGCCACTATGATTGTGCGGGCCATCAGACATTTCTTTGATGCCGGTGTAAAATTCTGCGCGCCCCAGATGCTGGTCAATCTCTATCTTGAGGTCATATGCGGAGCCATTGTGCTTGAAGCTGATCGGTATTTCTTGATGGACTTCTCGAGCTTCTGGATCTCGGTCAATACTGACTCGATGTTTGCCGCGATATCCCAAACTTGGAATCTTCACAGTGATGTCCCGGATGTCCCGGTCAAAGACGTGGTCGGCTGTGTGACCCTCTAGGATCTGTACAAATCCTGAGAAACTACCCCAGTACATGATCATGCAGCCCACCATGAGGGTCAAAAGACCGGTGTGGGTGGCGAGCCAACCTATTTGATGCCAACGGAAGGGATACTTGCGCATGGTCGCGGCGTAGATTGTGACGAAGAAGAGCAGGAATATGAGACCAAATAGAGGGCTGTTGTAATACGACGCATAGGCCGCCTCGTTGCCCTTGTCAGCGATTTCTGTTTCGTAAATCGTGGCTCGAACCAAGAATGCCGCCATGATTGCGATTTGGGCGATTCCGAACCAAAGATTGCCGCAGGCGAATGCCAAACGATCAAGAATCTTCATGAGGCCTCGGGGACGTTCCGGGATCGAATCGGGCTTGCTCTTGGTCATGGCCCCGACGATCAACAAGCCGATGGGGCCCAAGAGTGCGCCGATTACGAAGTTGCGGACTGAGCCACCCTTCATGTAACCCATCCAATAGCCTAAGGCCCCGTGACCTGTTGACACCGCGATAACACAGGAGAGGAAACCTACGGTCCCCGGGTTCACCCAGCGGGAATCTGTGTCCCCCAGCAACAGGAATGGCACAAACACAATGGCCAACATCCAAAACGACCACCAAAAAATGATGAGCGTGAAGAGGGTAGGCATGTGAAAACGCTCGGGGACAATGAGTCCGCTGCGTAGTTGACTTTTCAGCGATGGCGAAGCTTGCTCAGACATGGGGGATATTCCGCTCCATTCGGGTTCAAGTGCCCGATTCTCCCGTGTTGCTCCTTCATCTCCCGGGTTGGAAATGAAAGCCACACAAGGTTTTAGTTCATTTTTCTGGACTAACCAACGTCGTTGCCGAATGAAAGCATTTCTCGTGCCAATGGTAGAAGTGAACGCTTTCCTAAACCCTTGGGGCCCAAGGTGAAGAGGGACTCTGTGGGGGATGAGAGACTCGTTTGCGGCGACGAGGATTCTTGCCGCCGCTGTGGGGAAGGTCCCTTGCGGATCAAGAGATTGGCCATCACTTGTCCTTTGGAATCCGTTCCAGAGCTTGTTGGCAAAAGGACTCACGGTCGGAGTCGTGATCCAGCCGGGCTCGATTCAGCTCGTCTTCGAGGAAACTTCGATGCCTTTTCTGTGCAACGAAGCGGAAGTCGGCTAAGAGGCTTGTACGCATGGCTTGTTGCTCGCCCTTTGTGTCTAAGATCGCTCGCTGCAAGCGGTCGGCACCGGCGGGATTCTTGCGTGCGGCAAGAGCGATAGCAGCATTCAGGGAAACCAAGGCGTTGTCATCGGTGAGTAGCTCGGTGAGGATTTGGACCTGTTGTTTGGCATCCCCAGGCCAATAGGCCAGCGGATAAGCGACGTACTGGCGGATCGTCGGATTTGCATGCTCTTTCAGGGCCAGCAAGTTCGTGGCTCGAGCCGCCAACCAATCCGTTGCTGGCAGTGGTTCACTGAGGAGCAGGCGCTTCAGTTGCACCAAGGCATGGCCGATTCTCTCGGCGTCGGAGCTGGAAAGACCTTCAGCAATCTCTTGATTGCTCAGGGTTTGGGTCTCCCACCGAAGATGTCTTTCACCAGGCGCCGTTCTTGTGTCTTGCCAAAACCACCAAATGGCACCGACCACAAGTAATGCCAAAAAATAGAGAACCGGTGGGGTGGAGGGGCGGGCCTTCTTAGTCATTCCAAATGCACCAAGATTCTGTAAGTTTTTTTGTTGGAATCACTTAGTATAAGTTCGTAACTACGAGTTTTGCCATCGAGGGCGAATTCCAACGGGTCCTTCATGGCCGAGTCAATTGTCAGCGTGTGAGATTCCTCGGCTGTCTTGCAGGTGATTGTTTCGGCTCCGGCTCCTTGCGGTAGGGACTCCGGGAGGGTCACGTGGATACGCCAGGAGCCGTCATCACGAATGGCGATGCTACGGGGCAAAAAACGGGGGTCAATTTCGGTCTTCTGGCCCTTTTGGAGCTCCGTTTGGCTTGACTGATGTTGGGGTTCGTCATTTTTGGAGCCGTCGCCGCAGGCGAAGATGGCCATCGATAGCCCAAACACCAAAAAGGTGCGCTGTATCGTCTCAGTTGTTGTGGGGCGTGTCATGGCGCTAAAATACGCAGCGATGAGCATAGATGAAACCACCAATCCGTCAAAACCCCATGAGGCTCGCACCCCCACAGAAGTGACCGACTTCAATGATCGCGTCTGGGACATGGTCTTGCGCAAAATTCATGTCGTCGCTCTTTTTGTGTTCTTGCAGATCGTCCTTGTGTCGTTCTTTCAGATTCACCCGGCCTATCGAGCTTGGAGCGGCTGGGTCTACGGCGGGCAATTCTTCGGCGCTTGGACCGTGTTTTACGGGACTCTGCTCAGAGACATGGGGTTTCGTAGCCAGAGTGGTTTTCTTCTTTTTGCTGTTGTCGGAGTGGGCCTTCTTTTGGCCCTGATAAGTGACCCATTGGCTTGGTCAGACGGGCAAGTCAGAGCCCTGTTTCTTGGGCAAATCGTTGCCGCTCTTGCTCTTTGGTTGGTGACGATGCTGCGTTGGCGGATTCTGAAGGGGCAATTCCTCAAAGCGCAGGAGAAGGGGATGTTGCCATGAGCCTCGCCAACGGATTTCAGGGGTTCTTCTTGGCTGGACAAGGGCAAATCTCTCGCGCAGTTCAGAGCCAAGATGGCTTTTTTGACGGGACCATTTGGGTGATTGTTGTGGTGCCCCTGGTCGCCATGTTTGTCATCGCCATCATGAACAAGAAATCAAAGCAGACCGTGCGTGAATATACCGATGCGGACTTTGACGATGATGTCTTGGGCTCTCCGGTTCCGGTCTTGGTTCATTTTTACCGTGAATGGAGCATCGGTGACCAATGCATGATCGCTCAAGTGGAGAACATGGCGAGTCGCAGGCCTCCCTACGAAGTGGGATTTGTCAACGTTGACCACAATGAGGGCCTTTTGGAACGATTTAAGCATGTGGAACCACCGGCTTTGCTTTTCTTCATCCAGGGTGAAAAAGTCTTTCAAAGTCGCGGCGTATTTGATGCCGATGACGTCCATGCCGAGGTCATGGATCTCATGGAAAGGCATACGCGTCGTCGCCAGTCGGAAGATGAGGCCTAAGGCAATAGCCCAAAGAAACTTAGGATTCAGCCAAGAGTGAATCAATGAGATTGCACTCCGCCCCTGCGCCCAGATTCGGCCTGAAGGATTGAGGCAGATCTCTGCGAAGTTCTTTTTGCCTGAACCCTTGGAGCAAAGATAGCGAACCCTTGTCAAAGTCGGCCCATAGCCTACACTTTGGCAGCAGAATCAAGCACGAGGACGATATGGCCGACCTATTGACAGCGCAACGGAAGAAGAAGCCCAAGGATATTGCAGTCATCTATGATTCCTGCACGGGCTGTGGCGGGTCCCCTGTTTGCCAACCTCTATGTCCAGTTGATGACTGCATGCAGCTCATCAAAACCGCAGACAATCCTGCTGGCCACATTTGGGTTGATCCTCTGAAGTGCATCGGTTGTCGCCGGTGTATCACCAAGGGTCCCATGGACATGCGCCTTGATGGTTGCCCTTGGGATTCCATTGTCATGGAACCGACCAAAGACTGGGAATCCTCGAACGGCGATCTGCCCTACTAGCGCCTTCATCCAAGACCGCGAAACAGGAGCACCGGGTCCACCGACCGGGAGCGCTGAACGTCCGTTCGGCATCTTGGTCTTGGCATCGAATCGACAAGTGTCGAGAGACAATGTGCGTTTCCGTCTGGGTTCCCGCTCGACTTGATCACCCCGTATGGCTATTTTTTCGAGAGTTCCTTGATTGCGCTCTCCGCCAACTTCTGTGTTGGTGTGGACGCGCCAAAACGGCCTTCCTTGATTGGCTGAAGAGCTGGGATGTCGTCTTTTGTTCCACAACGGGATAGGGCGATGATGGCGTTCTCAAGTTGGCCATCTTCGGGTTCGATGACGAAAAGATCATCATTCTTCGCCACCTTCTTGCCATGTCTTGCGACGACGCGGGCAAGGCGACCATCCAAGGGGGCGATGACATCGAATTTCTTGCCATCTTTGGGCTTGAGTCGAGCGATAATCTGACCGTTGCGAATGTGTTCGCCTTGGGCGCGAGGTTGCTCGACTGTACCGGAAATCTCTGCTTTCAGAACTTGGGAATCAAGCATGAGCCGCAATGTCGCTCGGGCTTCTTGGTGTCCGGCTGCACCCAAACTCACTGCGGCGTTGTAGCGCACCTGGAGAGCCTCATCTTGCAACATGGGAATGAGCGCGCTGACGAATTCCTGGCAAGTTGGGACAGCTCCCATGGCCCAAGCGGCAGTGGAACGGATCTGCTGCGTTTTGTGCTTTGTGAGCTTGGCGACACTCGTGTACCAGTCCTTGGCGTGCGGGTCATCTTCGTCCGCGCGCTTTTTGAACTGAGAAAGCGCTTTGTGGATTTGACTGTCAGACCCTTGCCCCGACAAGTATTTGTTCATGTCGGCGTCACTGAGAGGCGTGGCGTACCAGCATGAGCGCCAGCTGAAGCCGATAATGACCAGCATGATCACGACACTCATGATTGAATTGGCACGGCCGGGAGAGGTTGGGGCGGTGTTGCTCATGGCTGCAACCTAACGACTGATGAGCCCAGGCATAAGAGTACCCTCGTAGAACTTGATGAAACCGATCCTACGAGGGCTTGTTCGTTACTGGGCCAGCTATTACTGCAAGAAAGGCAGGTATTGCAGCAAGTGCTGGTGTGTATCTGGCGAAACCAGGGCCAACATCAGCACAATCAAAAAGACAGGAATGGTCAAAAGTAGGTGAAACGTTTTCTTTTCGAATTTCACATGCATGAAGAACATGGCGACCATGAGTGCTTTGACGACGGCCATGACGGTAAGCACACCCCAGAGTAGGTGACCACCAATGCCAAACCAGGCATTGCACTTCCATTCGAGGACTGTGAGCACCAAGAGCGCCACAAAAATGGCGATATAGGGCGACCCGGCGTGGTCATCATGGGAGGAAGTTGTGTCCACGGCAACGGCAGCCGCGACTGACATGCCACTTCCGGCGTCGATCGTCGGCCGGGTATATTCCCTACGTTCCACATCTTGCCCCGTACGCAAGGCTTCGATTTGAACACGGATTTCCGCGACTTCTGCTTGCCACGCTGGCGTTACCCCGTAGGTGGGTTTCGCCATGATCTCGTTCACTCTCGCTTCTAGTTTTGTGATCTTACCGTTGCTCATGACCTCAGGTCCTTTTTCTGACGCACTTGTCTTTGTGGCTTTTTCGCTACTTAGCCCGCTGGAAGCGGCTCAAAGAGGTAGACAAAGGTGAATAGGAGAATCCAAACCAAGTCGACAAAGTGCCAAAACAGGCCCACGATCTCGATCGGCATAGCGTTGTCCGGGCCGTATCTGCCCCGCAGCGAAGCAATCAGGATACAGCTCAGATAGATGACACCACTCAAAACATGCAAACCGTGATAGCACGTCAGAGAATAAAACGTAGCTGAGAAGTTGTCGCCCCAAGGCACAACACCGTCATGAACCAAGTGATAATACTCGTAGACTTGCACGCCGAGAAAAAAGGTGCCGAAGAGGATGGTGGCCAAGAGCCAGCCGCTGGTGGCCTTGTTGTTGCCGGCCTTGCAAGCTTTCAAGGCGAACACCATCGTCACACTGGAACAGATGAGAACGAAGGTGTTAAATGCCGTCAGGTCGACATTGAGGACACCTGTGTCGTTGGGGTTGGGCCACCATTCGGCATGGCCGCGTGTGGCCGCATAGGCGGCGAACAGGCAAGCGAAGCCCATTCCGTCCGAAGCGATGAAGGCCCACATGGCAAACTTGCCAGCAGACATCCCCATCATCTCGCGTGAATCATCACCTATACTGGCAGCAGCTGCTGAAGACAAATCCCAGCCTCCTTAAAATCGCGTGTGGTCTTTTCAGGCCAAAGTCGTTCCGTGTGGTCTAACTTATCTTATTTCTAGGTCGGAAAACTACCTGGACAGATTGTCGCACGTTGTACACACCGATTGTACGTGCTGTGTGCACTCTTGCAATCCCGCCATTTTCCCCGACTTCTGCCG
>JAJRYU010000289.1 GCA_024275615.1 Planctomycetota bacterium | reverse complement strand
GTCTTCGCCCGTCACTCATGTCGCCGTAGATATCGGTGCGGCATTCCCGAATGCCAACCTCACCTCATTCTTCGCCGTCATCGTTCACCTGGGCAACGCCGTCGACAACTTGGTCGCCCCCCGAGCTCATTTGGACAATTTCACCCACACAGCGGGAACACCATTTGGTGTCAACTCCGTGGGATTCATTCCGATGACCGGATTCGTGCGTTTGGAAATCCGTACGGAATTGCCGTTTACTCAGTACTACACCCTGATAAGCCACGACACCGCTGGCCCGAAAGGTATGGGAAATTTTGGGGGCCTCTATTTTGACACCCAGACTCTCGCCATTTTGGGCCTGCCTTTGGGTAGCCCTGGTCTCCACGATGTGACTGACAATCTCGGTGAGTTCGATGCCAATGTTTTCATCGGCATTGCCCCCATCGGTTTCGTCTTTGACTACTTCTTGGCAGCCTTGTTGCCGAACGGCATTGGAATCACAGCGGTGAAACGAGGCTCCTGGGGGATTTCAGAAGATTTCTGACCTGACTGCTTCTGCCCGATCGAGTCGTCAAGCAGGGCAAATGACTATGCCAGACCTGCGTGGCTAAGAAAACAGCCTGGTCTTGGGACCAGGCTGTTTGAGTGCCGCGGGCGAGATTCGAACTCGCACTCAGTATAACCTGAACTAGGCCCTCAACCTAGCGCGTCTGCCAGTTCCGCCACCGCGGCTACGATGGGAGAGGCGATTATATGGGGCCTTCTGATTGATCCCAGGACAAAATGGGCTCTTCAGTAATTTTCCTGAGCCGCAACGGAGACATCAACTCTAAATTCAGGCCCGGCTTGGCCGACCTCAACATAGAACAGGGAGAAAGCGTCCCTGAAATAGTCCAGATTGCGTTCGATGTTGCGCCGAATCACCATTTCGTCCCGCTCCGCCCTTGTGCGGCGGAGCCACGCCTTGAATTCGATCTCGACCCAGTCGGATTCGGGCTGAGCAGGCCTTTCTAGGCGATACTGCGCCGCTAGTTTGACTCTCTGGTCGAACATCTCGATTTCTTCGACCTTGCTCCGCTCCTTGATCCAGCCTTCTTTCGCCTGGTCCATGTGGGCGTAAAGCCGAACGACATCGACAAAAATGAGGCTCTTGGTGCCCGCAGTCAAGTCATCCAACTTGTATTCAAGTTGATCACTGAGAGGCATGCCAGGCTTGTCGCCCGCCATGACGTCCTGGGTTTCGGTGAACAAGCGAACCCAATTGGTGACCACCAAGTAGTCGCCGATGATGGCGAAACCAGGGCTGTTGTTGATTGGATCGTTCAGGAACGCTTTCTTGCTCACGCGCCAAAAGTCAAAAGCACCGGTGTCGTAGTAGTCAAACGGTTGCTTGAGGTCGTTATCAATCTCATGAATGAACTGGCGTACTAGTCCTTCGTCACTCATCTTCAGAATACAGGCGAAACCCGGATCACTGTGATCGGAAGTGCCCGTACGTTCTTTCTTGAAAAACACGAAACCAATGCCGGGATCAAATAGCGCCTTGAGCTTGTTCGCGAAAGGCTCGACAAATTCTGGCACAAGACCATCCGGTTGCTTGTACCGGCTAAAAGAACTCAATTCTGCCAGACCTGCGAAGAGCAGCTCTTTTTGATTCTGATCAACAATGGCCCGTTCTCTAAGCGCGAAAGAGACGAGGTCCGCCGGATGGTTGCCTAACGCCGCATAGGCAAATACATGGTGAGGCAAGTGACGGACCACACTTGCCACCTGGGCCTGAGCTTCGGCTGGATTCAGAGATTCACACTTTGAAAACAGATCCTCTGGCGTACGCTGCTCAACGCCAGCCGCGATCCGCAAATTGGCTTCCGCAGCGCAATCGAGCTGAACGTAGATGTCTTTGCCCAAGAAACTGGGAAAAGCCATCTCGAAGGCCGAAGCGATAGCCTGACCCCACATCGGGATGAAGATGTTCTTGTGAAGTCCAACACGATCGAGCAAGAACTGGCGCCGCGCCGCAAAATTGATGGCGCTGCTGGCGTCGGCACTCCAAACCCATCCTGGCTCCATGCGACTCGGTGGCAATACAGGAACACTCTCGGTGCGCGCCATCTTCACCATCTTGGCGATGGCCGGAATATTTGTGCCAATGAGGAGGGCGCGTTCAATCCGCGCCACCCCCACCGACAGCTTGCCGGAGGGCGTGTCGAAAGTAAGTTCGACGCCCCAATTGAAATGCTCAATCTCGGAGGCCCCGAGGTCATCTTCAACAAAACCGCACAAAAATGGGTTTATCAGAGCATTCGCCCCGATGAGCGCAAGGTCTGACTCGGGTTGGAGCGCCGCGACAAAGGTGAAATCATCGCTGCCTCGCTCCGGAGCAAATCCGGAGACAACCACCTCGCTACCTGAAAGATCACCCAGTGCCTTCAGGTCAAATGGTAGCTGCGCATCAAAGTCTTGGAGAAAGGAATACGCTTGGCGAAGATTGGGAATAACCTGGGTTTCTTTCACCAAATCGCTGGCGAGAAAATCGCGGAAATTCTTGCTGCGATCCAATTGACTAATAAAAGGACGGTCTTCCAGTCCTTTCACCAATGTGGGAAAATCTGACGAGAAGACGATAAAGGAAGCGTCGTCCGGAACAAACACCAGGAGATCGTCGAATTCCTCGGCAAAGGGGTCGTAGAGGTTTATTTTTGTCCAAATGACGACGACAGCGAGCAAAAGCCCGCCTATGATGCCGAAAATGGCTCGCTTTCTGGTGGCACCCAGTTTTCGTAGTAGATCATTCTTGGGTTGTTTGTTCATGTGTGGTCTGCGATTCTACCCTCTACACCAACGACTCACCAAGTCGCGAGTCGGTTGATTGTCCGTTTTGAGAAAGCTGTTGTCGGAGTCAATAATCCCCATGCGTATGTCACGACGACTGGAACAAGTAAGACCGTCATTGACTCTCGAAGTAGACGCCCGGGCCAAGCAATATCGAGCTGAGGGCAAGGACGTCATTGGGCTTGCAGCGGGAGAACCGGATTTCGGCCCGCCCCCCATGGTCAATGTGACAGCGATCGAAGCGATCGACAATCAACTGGGTCGTTACACAGCAGTGGCCGGCCATCCCGATCTTCGACGAGAAGCTGCCCAGGCTATTTCGAATCTCAACGGTTTTAACTACAAATCGTCAGACATAGTCGTCAGTTCTGGGGCCAAACAGTCAATTTTCAATGTTCTCTACGTCCTGGCAGATCCAGGCGACGAGGTGTTAATCCTATCACCTTATTGGACCTCCTATCCGGAAATGTGTCGTGCACTTGCGCTCAAGCCGGTCGTGGTTCCCTGCACAGACGATTTCGGCATCGATCCTGAGGTCTTGGCTCGCCATGTCACAGACCGCACCCGCGCCATCATCATCAACACGCCCAGTAATCCCTCCGGACGGGTTCTTTCTCGTTCCGAGCTTGAAGGAATTGGCCGAGTTATTGTTGACAAGCAAATTTGGGCCATCTGTGACGACATTTACGGTCGCTTGGTCTTCGAAGGCCAGGAGTTCGTCAATCTACCCATGGCGGTGCCAGAACTTCGTGACCGTTCGCTCATCATCTATGGTATGTCGAAGACATTTTGCATGACTGGATGGCGCATCGGTTTTGTCGCCGGCCCTCAAGCGGTCATCAAACAGATTTCGACCATCCAAAGCCACTCAACGAGTTGTGCAAATACCATCGCCCAGATCGCTGCCGCTAAGGCGCTGGCAGAAACGGATGACTCTTTTATCGCCAGCATGGTCGTGGCCTATGAAGAGCGGGCGAGGTTCGTTCTTGGTTTTCTTGGCGAAATCGAAGGCCTTGTTTGCCAAAAACCACAGGCCGCTTTCTATGCTTTCCCTGATGTGTCCTTTTGGTTTGGTGCTCGGTTGGGCGACCGTCTTATCAACACGTCACTCGACCTTGCGGCGGCCCTCCTTGACGAAGCACTCATAGCTGTGGTTCCTGGCGAGGCATTCGGTGCACCCAAATGTCTGCGTATTTCCTATTCCACATCCATGAGTGAATTGGAACGAGCAGCGGATCGCTTTCGGGATTTCTTCGCCAGACTTCAGCGTTGAGAGGCGTGCTTTTCTTGTAGGCTCACGATTCCCGCCATCACTTGGTCTCGCAGCTGTCGTGCCGCGACTTTGCGATCCTGTGGATTCTCCAGGGGGTGAATCGGATCACCAAAAGCCACCAAGAGTCGGCCGCACCTTGGAAAACTCGCTCGCCGTGGCAAGATGTCATAGGCCCCGAGAATCACCACCGGAATCACCGGAACTCGAGAACGTTGCATCAATGTGCCCACCCCCGCCATTCCTTCTTGAAGAACACCGTCAACGGCGATCGTTCCTTCTGGAAAAATGCCCACCAAACCACCACTCTTCACTCTCCTCAAGCAGTCCTTCATAGCACCGGTCGCTTGGCTCGTAGCAGGCAATGGGATGACCCGCCAGAATCGGTAAAACCAACAAAATAGCGGGTGGTGGTAAAGAGTGCCATCCATCATGAAGGATACGTGGCGAGGCACGACCAATTGCACCAAGAGGGGATCAAGAAAGCTGGTGTGGTTCGGAGCGAGAATGTAAGCGCCCGATAGCTTCGGCACATTAATCGCGCGCAAGCCGAAGAGCACTCCCATGAGAAGGCGTACAGCAAGGCACATCAGGCGCTGTATTCTCCACAGGCCCGAACTCACCACGTTAGCTGTTGTCAATGGACGATCTTACTTGCTCATGCCTTTTTCGCGGCGCGCCAACTGGCCTCCACGCGACAACCTGTATTCTCCCGCAACGCGATCACGGTTCTTCCGAAAACGGTAGTCAAACACCTTGGCCGTCTCGCCTTCCGTCTTGGCAGAAATCTGCTTACAGCTGTTGGCAAACCGCCAAAACGCCCAGCCCAGTTCGTGATCGAGGCCGTCAACGCCGAGGAAAAGAGCGAACGTTTTTGAATACTCGAAGCTCGCTTCCTTGTACTTGCCACTGCTATACAAACAGTCCCCCAAACCGTTGGCAGCACCAGCGAAGAGAAAGGCCTGAGTTTTGTAGTCCGCTTTCGAGAGAAGATTTCGGAACAGGCTCTCTGCAGCGCCAATTTTCTTTTGAGCCACAAGGACCTCGCCCCGAACGATCTCGCAGCGGAGGCGGGAATTCTCGTTGAGAGCCCTCGCCGACACATTGGCTTGGGCCGAAGCAGCCTCGACGAATTTCTTTTGACCCATGAGCGAACGCACGCCGCCAATACCAGCCATGACCTTGTACTGGTTTGAGAAGCCTTTTTTCGCGGCTTCGTCTGCAAGCTTGGAGTATGCGATTTGGGCCTTGGCGAAGTCGCCGTAGGCATAAAGATCATTCGCTTCGCGCAAGATGATCTCGGGAATGTAGTGACTCTTCGGGTAGGACTTCCTCAAGGTGTCGCGGTATTTATTGGCTTCGCCCAATTGTCCGATGGCACGAGAGATAACCCAGGCGTTGTAGAGGGCGTGTTCTTGGCACCACAGATCTCTCTTCCTCAGCTTGCCGCCTTCTAAGTCCTTACCCTCGAGGATGTCGAGGAAAGAAGGCAGGGCTGAGCGATAGGCGCCATCGGCCATCATTTCCATGGCGTCCTCAAAAATGGCTGGCGACTTAGTGAACTTGACGGCCACAATCGCGTCAACATCGATATTTCGCTTGGTGCGACGACCTTTGAATTCGAGGCTCTTATAAGTCCACTGGGAAATCTTGGCATCAAGATCCGTCTTCTGGCTGCCCTTCGAATTGAGGTAAGTGATGTCAGCTTTGTACTGAGCCGTAGCCAAGGCGCTCAACAGAAGAACAAGGGCGCAACAGGAACTAAATGATTTCAAAACGATCATGATCTTTCCCATGTGGTAACGATCTCCATGGAACCTTTGGGGTTCATTTCCGCGCTGACGGCAACGCTTCTTCGAAGCCATCTCAAATCAAGGGGTTAGGCGCAGCCCATGAGGGTCACGCGGGGGGGATAAGGTATGAACGAGTTCCACCAGTGTCAAGTTGGACTCAAATCGCCCAGCTATGAGAACGTAAAATGGGCCAAGAGGTTCAAATTCTTCCATCGGGCGGAGGGAAGACTCAGACAAAAAAAGACGGCGTCGAGAGCTTTCGCCCCGACGCCATCACGAGCCCTAGTAGCACCTTTTTCCCACCCCTATAGGCCCAGGTGGCGTCGAAAACGGCACAAAAAACTTGTCTTTCCTCAGAATATCCACGTCAAGAAACGAACAGGCGCCCCTCAAGTTCTTGGCTACCAATAAGTTAGCCCAGAAAGACCGGTCTACTCATCGGGTGTTTCTTCTGGTGTATCTGGATCAGCGCTTTCCACGCTGCTGTCAACCTGCTCCGTGTCAGTTGCCAGGACTTCTTCTTCGAGTTCGTCTGTTGCAATGACGGCACAGGCCACGAGGCGATCATCGCCCTTCATGCGCATCACACGAACTCCCTGAGTGGCCCGACCGACGGTCGAAATGGCTTCGACCTTGGTCCTTACAATCATGCCGCCCTCAGAAATCAGCATGATTCCGTCATCATTGGCAACGGATAGGACGCTGACCACCGAACCGTTGCGCTCACTTGTCTTTATGTTGCGAACACCACTGCCGCCGCGACTTTGAAGGCGATACTCCGAGAATGGGGTCTTCTTGCCGTAACCACGCTCGCAAAGCGTCAACAGAGTGCGGTCCTCTTCGACTTTCACCATGCCAATGACCCGGTCACCTTCGGACTTGAACTTGATGCCTCGCACTCCCCGCGCCGTGCGTCCCATCGGCCGGGCATCCTGCTCATTGAAACGAATCGACTGTCCATGGGCGGTGGCGATAATAACCTCGTCGTTGCCATCGGTGATCACGGCACGAATGAGCCTGTCGCCCTCGTTGAGGCTGCAAGCGATGATGCCCGCAGTGCGAACGTTGCCAAATGCGGACAAAGCGGTCTTTTTGATGTTCCCTTGTTCGGTCACCAAGAGGAGAAAATGATCTTCATCAAAGTCTCGCACGGGAATCATCGAAGTGATTTTTTCGTCATCTTGAAGTTGCAGCAAGTTGACTACGGAACGTCCACGACTTGTCCGTGACACTTCCGGAATGTGATAGACCTTGAGCCAATGGAGTCGACCCTTGTCGGTAAAGAACAAGAAGAAGTCCTTGGTCATAGCGACGATGACGCGTTCCAAGAAATCGCCATCTTTGAGATCGGCACCAGCTACACCCGTACCACCACGACCCTGGTTCTTATAGATACTTGGCGCCGTGCGCTTGATGTAGCCGCCATGAGAAACGGTGACCACCGCTTCCTCGTCTTCGATCAGAGACTCGTCTTCAATCTCTGTTTCGATCATTTCGATCCGTGTGCGCCGCTCATCACCGTATTTGGCTTTGATTTGTTCCAAGTCGTCAATGATCATGCCGTGAACAATACTGATGTCGCCCAGGATCTCCCGGAGGCGACGAATATCCTCCAAGAGATGCTGATACTCTTCTTCAAGTTTGGTCACTTCGAGACCGGTGAGCCTCGAAAGGCGCATGGCCAAAATTGCGTCTGCTTGGCGTTTGGACAACTCAAAGCGTGCCATCAGGGCATCACGTGCCGCTTCCGGGTTGTTTGAGTCCTTGATGATCTTGACCACTTCATCGATGTTCTGCACAGCAATGCGCAGTCCTTCGACAATGTGGCAGCGATCCAGCGCTTTGCGCAACATGAAGCGTGTGCGGCGATGAACCACATCGACCCGGTGGTCGCGGTAGGCAACGAAGAACTCCTTCAGCTCGAACGTCTTTGGCCGACCTTTGTCCAAGGCCAGCATGATGATGCTGAAAGATGATTGCAATGGCGTATGCTTGTAGAGCTGATTGATGATTAGCTCGGCGTTTTCACCTTTTTTGATGTCGAGCACCAAGCGCATACCAGCCCGGCGATCCGTCTCATCGTTGGCGCGTACAATCCCCTTGACCACGCCGTCTGCCATCAAGTCTTTGAGACGTTCAAAAATCGAGTTCGGATTGACCTGATAGGGCAACTCAGAGATGACAATGCTCTGACGATCACCACCGCGATCTTCGATCCCAACAGTGCCGCGCACGGTGACCTGGCCACGCCCTGTCCGGTAGGCCTTGAGGATGCCGTTGCGCCCACAAATAACGCCGCCGGTGGGAAAATCCGGGCCCTGGCATATGGCCATGAGCTCCGGCAGCTCAATGTCGGGATTACGAATGGTGGCGATGGTGGCGTCGACAACTTCGGTTAGGTTGTGAGGTGGGATGCTCGTGGCCATGCCAACTGCAATACCCTGTGAGCCGTTACACAGGAGATTTGGGAAACGGCCGGGAAGCACCGTGGGCTCCAGGCGCGTATCGTCGTAGTTGGGAACGAAATCGACCGTGTCTCGATTCAAGTCGTCCAGCAATTCGGCGGCAGGAGCACGCATACGGGCTTCCGTGTATCGCATGGCAGCTGGAGGCGAGCCATCGACATAACCAAAGTTGCCCTGAGGATCGATGAGCTGATAGCGCATGTTGAACGCTTGGGCCAGTCGAACGAGGGTTGGATAGGCCGCCTGATCACCGTGAGGGTGATAGTTGCCCGTGGTGTCGCCGATGATCTTGGCGCACTTCCTGAACTTAGAGCGGGGCCCCAGATTCAGGTCATTCATGGCGACCAAAATGCGCCGCTGGGACGGCTTCAGGCCATCACGCACGTCTGGTAAGGCACGCTGAATGATGACACTCATGGCATAGGAAAGATAAGACTCCTTCATCTCCGTTTCGAGCTCTTGCTCGCGAACATTGCCACGGAGATCTGGAATTTCTTTGTCGGCTGGTCGGGGAGTTTTGTCTACCATTCGGGGGCCGCCCTTAATGCGTCCTAAACTACTGCAAAGTATAGCTTTATGCTAACCCCGCAGAGGGACCCTGCGACCCCTTTTCCATGATGAGTATTCTAACGGAATTCTTCCTTTCATCAACCCAACTCATTCGGCCGCAAATCCTTGAAAAGACGAGGCTTAGAGTCTCTTCGGGGCTTTGCATTTCTTGTTGATGTCAGGCCCAG
>JAJRYU010000288.1 GCA_024275615.1 Planctomycetota bacterium | reverse complement strand
GTCAAGCGGCATTGCCGCCAATGGCGTGTCCAGCGCCGCATTCGAAAGGAATCGTTATGACGTGCGCATTCGCGTGAAGAGCGATCGCCTTCAGGACGCTCTCCACGCCCTTGATGCCCCTGTGACATTACACAGCGAAGACGGTGGCCTCCTTGTCATCGCGCTTTCAGCCATCATCGACAACATCGCTATCCGCAGTTTGGAAGTGGATTTGCCCTTGGCGCAGAAGTGGGAAGATGAACCTCCTGTTGAGGTCAGCTTCTATTTGACCATTCTTGATTACCATGAGCGAGGTCGGCGCTAGTCGCCGCAACGGAACATCGCATGAGCAAGATTCTCGATTCACTTGATATCATCATTTTCGTCGCGGTATTGGCCACGTCCGGCTACTTCTTGGGTACGGGCGAAGGCCTTGGACTCGCGGAGAAAGATGAAGCGGTCGAGAAAGCGGAACTGGCTATCTCTAAAGTTCGTGACGCGGTGAGTAAGGCGACCTACGAAGGGGATGAGGGGTTTCTCATTCTCAAGCGGCTCATGGAAATGCCCACCGAAATTGAAGAGCAATGGAGTCCTGAAGTCAAAAGCCGACCTTTCAAAACGGGGATTTTCTATCACGCCGTCGCCGTCCAAGACGTGCGCGACGAGCGAGATTTGGAATTACGATTTTTGGCACCCATGAAGCTGGAAGGGGAAGCCGAGATCGGTCGCATCCGAATTTTCTGGGAGACATCTGACCGCAATACTGTGGACACAGCCTATTTTGAGGTGTACCGGCGAGTTTCTGACTCTGAAACCAAGATCGCCCAAGTGGATGGGCGGGAAAACAGCTACGTCGATACCGATGTCGAAGCCGGTCAGCTCTACAGCTACCGTGTTCAGGCCATCACGGAGGACGAGGTCCTTGTGAAAACCAATCGGGAGAAATCTGGGTTTTCTGAGGCCATCGATATTCGCGGCGCCAGGGACTATCAGTTTTCGCTCGTGTCCTACGACCCAGGTACAAAAGTTGGCCGAGTCCTTGTCAAACGCTATGTCGGCGACATTTGGCACGAAAAAGAATTCGATCTTGTTGCTGGCAAGAAGATCGGCCTCAAGGACGTTGGCTCCGGAATCGACTACGGCACACCCTGCACTGTGACTCGTGTGGAAGTGGGCGTGGAAATGGTGCCTGAAGAACGGGACGAAGTTGTCTTCGATGGCCAGGGCCGGGTAGTCTTGGGCCTCAATGGCAAACCTCTGACCAAGCATGTTTCGTATCAACGTGCAATAAATATTATTAAAGTGTTTTACCGAGATGAGTTAGGGGAAGAGGTGAATCTCCTTCTCAAGAACTGAAGCGACGAGAGGATTCCATGTCGCCGTGGATCGCTCAAAGTCGCCATACCCTTGGTGAGATCTCAATTGCGGACAAATCGGAGACTTCAAACGGAGTCGCCAGTTACAGCCGCTAATGCTCTTTGGTTTCAAAATCACAAAATACTTGATACCAACAACTTATGGTCTTTTTTCGAGACATGGCGAATGATTGTAAGCGAGGCTTGCAAAGACCGGGGCCACCCCTATAATTCGCACTCAACCACGGGAAGACAGAAATTAGGAAAGGTTCCTCCTCAGTCCATAAGGCAAGCAGCGCTGGATTGCGTGCTTGGTAGACCCTTGAATGCAAGGTGGACAAACTGGAGGAAAACGGGAGATGTCAATGAACCTGTCGAAGACGACGGCTCTCTTTTCCGCACTGCTTATCGCGTTTCTCATGCTCCAAGCTTGTAGCTCTGACACACAGTCAAAGAGCGACGCGGGCCACGGCGAAGAAATGGGACAAGACGGCAGCGGAATGCAAGACGCGAGCGCAATGGAAAGTGCGCAGGCTGAAGCCGCACGCATCGCGCAACTTGTCAAGGAACTGAACAAAAGCGCCGGATCTGCGGCAAACGAAGGACGTCACGCCGAAGCCAAGGGCTTGTACCGCCGGGCTTTGGATTATGATCCGTCGAACGTTGAAGCCTCACGGGGCTACAAGTCCATGGTGGGTGTCCTTTCTGGCGCCACCCAAGACGAACCGTTTGATGAAGCCGTCGCGCGGACACAAGAGCGACAAGCTAAAGCTCAGTTCTATTTTCACCGGGGCCTCGAGGCTCGCAGTGAAGATCGTCTG
>JAJRYU010000287.1 GCA_024275615.1 Planctomycetota bacterium | reverse complement strand
TCTCCCCGTCAGCGACGTCCTTGAATGCGCCGTGCAATCCATGGGACTTCGTGATGTTGCCGACTTTGACATCGAAAAGAGCGTCTTGGGTTTGCCCACGACCGCAGGCTCATTGTCTGGCATGCGCGTCCACGAATTGGCGGACGAGGTATCCCGCCCCACTCCGGCACCGGGCGGCGGCTCCATTGCCGCTTTGGCTGGATCTTTGGGGGCTTCATTGGCCACGATGGTCGCCAATCTCACCTTCCAAAAAAAATCCATGTCCAACGTCCAAGACGACATGGAGACCTTGGCGGTCCGCGGTCAAGAAATCAAAGACGACCTCTTGCGGCTCATCGATGCCGACACCGATGCTTTCACCGAAGTCATCGTCGCCATGCGATTACCCCAGTCTACTGCAGCCGAAAAGTCTGCACGCCTATCTGCCATCGAAGAAGGCTACAAAAGTGCCACACGAATTCCGTTCAAGACTGCGGTACTTTGTCTTGAGACATTGGAACTTTGCTTGGAAGCCGCCCAAAAAGGTCTCGCGGCCAGCCTCAGCGACGCGGGCGTGGGCGCGTTGATGGCCAGGGGTGCGGCTTTGGGGGCGATCTACAACGTTCGGATCAACCTCGGTTCGATCAAAGATGAAGCCTGGATCGAAGACCAAAAGAAATCTCTCGGTGACATGGCTGAACGTGCCGAGTCCATTGAGCGAACTGTACGAGACATCGTCGAAGCTTCTTTTTGAGGGGACCACTCACAAAGAGATGGGATTCGTCCCTGGACTCCGATCGCTTTCGACCTAGAGTGCGATCAAAGTCCGCGGACTTCGATGGACTTTTCTTCCCCGTCTTGAATGAAGACCGACTGATATTTCGCCGTAGGCAGATTGGGGAGTTGACCGGCAAGTTGCGCCAACCTGGCGGTTCTTATGACTTGCAGCTTGTACCCACCGGCAGTCAGATGCCTGATCTTGAAACGGCCAGCTGAATCCGTACGCGTTTCGATGTCAAATCCGCCGGTAAGACTTGGATCTTCCGGTACCAACTTGATCAAGACCCCCGGCATGGGTTTGTTGTCAGCGTCAAATGCGACTCCTTGCAGGTTGCCACCCTTTAGCAAAACAATGTCGCCAAGGGGGAACTCTCCCCCTTTCTTGATGCTCAAGATCCGGTCGCCACGATTCGCAGCATGGGAGCCGTGTTTGACAATGAGACGATAATTGGCGGCACGGAGGCGGCTAATGCGAAACTTCCCTTCCGCGTCAGTTCTGACTCTTCGCTGCAGCAAGGCGAGTTTGCCGTAGACCATACTTCCCAATCGTCCCAAGCCTTGGGATCCGTCGGGTATCGTCTCCATTTCGACTGAAGCTTGGGCGACGGGTTTGCCTTCGCTGTCAACGACACGACCGACTGCGGTTGCACCGGCCAGAGCTTTGACAACGACCCCTTCGATGCTTTCTTGTCTGGAAAGTAGAAGTTTCCCAGATGTCCCAGTGGCATAACCTGGAGCGTCCAGGTGCAAGAAGATGTCACCTTTGTTGCGAAGACAAAGAAACTCAAAGGTGCCGTCCTTGGATTTGAATGCCTGCTTGGCGTTTTCCGAGACAAACAGGAGGCTTTCTCGTGGAGTCGAATAGAGAGTGAATTCCGTCACCGGTTGAAGAGTGTCTGCATCGACGACTTGCCCGCGGATCACAGGATTCTTCTTTAGCCGGATCGTTGTTTCAGAATCGGAAGTCTTGGCCAAGTTGCGGAGAAGTGGTGAAAAATAGCCGAGTTTCTTGCACGTAAGATTGTAGTCGCCACGTTTCAGTCCATCGAAGACAAAGCGGCCATCACTATTTGAGCGCACGGATTGTGTGTTCCTTTCAATGCGCTGTGACCTGACATCGTGAGGTTGGGCAGTAATAACAACACCGTCGACTCCGGTACCGTTGCCATCAACAACCGTCCCGCTCAGCCTTTCGCCAGGCCCAAGTTTGAAGACGATGTCTTGCTTGGACGAACTAAAATGGACATGAAAGTTGTAAGTCTGCTTGGTGGCGAATGAAGGTTTCGATGCTCCCAGATTCTTGAATCCTTGGTTCAAGTTCTTGATGATGAAGCGACCATCGGCACCGGTACGAGTTTCTCGCTCGACTCCTCCCAACTTGTCGGTGACTTGCATACCCAGATCTTGGACGTAGACCCTGGCGCCGTCGATGGGCACATCGCTGAGGTCAGTAACCAGGCCCTTGAGGCTCAGACCCTCGTGCATCGTCAATTCGAATCTTTTCGTCGACCCGGCGGTGAGCTCCAACCCGGTCACATACTTAGATGCGTAGTTGGGGCTCTCAGCCCGCAGACTGTAGACTTCGCCAACATGAACATTGGGGAGCTGAAAATAACCTTCTTCGTCACTCACCACATGAGCGATGACCCGGCCCACGTGGCCACGTGAACGAAAATCTGAAATATCCAAACACAGGGCAACGACGGCGCCAGCGATGGGAGATTTTTCCTTGTCGATAACACGACCAACGACGTGGGCAGAGTCGGCCTTTGCCGGCGGCAGGAGTTTCCCGCTTGCCACGTGCGTTTCGGAAAGACTGGAGTCTTCGCCATCAGTCTTTCTCGGTACAGTCGCTGGGGTGCTTTTTGATCTCGAAATCTGCGAGCCTTGATCATCAATGGTCGTCGCCTCGCTATCCAACTCACTCGGCACGTCGCCAGCTTGGAGATACACCATGGCGGCAACACCAAGTATGACAATTGTGGCAACAGCAATAAGTGACAAGCGATCGCGCTTCATAGATCTCTCAAATCAATCGACGTGGGATTTTATGCGATAAGCCTACTCAAGAACCAGGATCCCAAGTTTGCCCGCCCATTCTATCGGCAATTTGGCGTCAAAGCCTGCGGAGCTTTAGTTCGTGGCAATATCCTGACGATACGATTCCTAAGATCAAAAAAACAGGACTATCATGACCGCACTTGGCGCACTCAATTCGAATACACTATCCATTCCGGCCGCCCGCCCTGCCGGAGCGGATTTGGGGATAGCAAATTTCAAGAGCGGTAGCGCCTTCGAACGCTTGCTTGGCCGTGATCAAGCCCTGTTTTCTTCAGAGGCACAAGCTGTAGCCGAAAAGGAAGACCCGGCGGCCACGAACGCGGGTCCCAAAGACTCCACCCAGTTGGACCCTCAAGAGAAACAAGAAGTCGCGAAGCTGAAATCCCGTGATACGGAAGTGCGCACTCATGAGCAGGCACACTTGAGTGCCTTGGCTGGCCAAGGTGGTTCTGCGAACTTCGAGTACACAACAGGCCCCGACGGTCGGCGCTACGCCACGGGCGGAGAAGTACCAATTACCATTGGTGAGGCGGCTGGCGGCCCACGCGAGACCATCAGAAACGCCCAGACGATCGCACGGGCAGCGGTTGCCCCAGCACAACCGAGCTCCGCCGATCAAGCTGCCAGAGCCAGAGCCCAGCAAGTAGAAGCGCAAGCAAGGCAAGAACTACGTGAAAAAGACGAGTCTGATGGGGATGAAGACAGCGCAGAGACTGCACCTGCAGATTCTGCGGCGGTCTCAGCGTCTGGGCTCATCGATGCCGCGACAATAAAACCGAATTCAGGGTCTGATACAGACTCCGACTCGGAAGACGATTCGGATTCTGAGGAAGAGTCTCACGACGAAGCCGACGAAATCGAGAACGACGACGACAGTGGTGAATCTGAGGACAACGAGCCTTCGGACGATCATTCAGATTCGTAGGCAACCACGCCGGCGCGAAACTTCGCCACAATACGCCAGGCCAACGTCACGGCCATCATCGATAGTCCGGCCACCAACCCCCACCACAATCCCGGCGGCCCTAACCTTGTGGGATGATCGAGATAGAATCCCAATGGCAGACCGATCACCCAAAAAGCGATGAACGACAGAATAGCCGGAACTTTGGTGTCCGCCATGCCCCGCAGGATTCCGTGACAGACGCATTGAACCCCATCAAAAATCGAAAAGTAGCCAGCTACAGGAATCAGAGTGGCGGCGAACAAGATGACAGCGTTGTCATCACAATAGAGACTCGCCACAAACCGCGGAACAAGGATGAAAACTGCTCCTGAACAGAGCATGAACGACACTGCTAGGACCATAGCAATGCGAGCAGAATAGCGTGCTCTCACTTGGTCCCCTGAGCCGATCGCATTGCCAACACGTGTCGCGGCGGCAGCTCCTATCC
>JAJRYU010000002.1 GCA_024275615.1 Planctomycetota bacterium | reverse complement strand
GGCCGGATCCCTCGCACACCCAGGCTTGGAGACCGCTGAGGTGCTGCGATGCGACATTACGTTCAAAGAGGGCGCATCTCTACCAGACCTAAGTGGTTTTGCGATGAAGAAAAACAAGGACAAGAATGGCCGGTCTGTAGTCTCTGTTGGATTGCAGGTCCCGGGTTGGGATGCCGACCGCGGAACAAAGGGCTGCGGGCAGCAGCTTGAAGGTTTACTGCGACCACTTCTCACTGCGCTCAATGTCGACAATGCCGAGACTGAAGGGTAATCAATCGTGGACCTTAAACGTGGACTTGCAGATGCCGTAGAAGCAGCACTGGCCCGACATGGCTATTTTTCGAATGAAGATGGCAGAAAATGTGCCGAGGACAAGATCGACCTTCAAAGCGCATTGGTCGAGGCGCTTGGGCGAGACAGTTGTGAGCGGGAGCTACCAGCCACTTTTGCGCAAGCGAAGCTTCAGCCTCCAGCGCCACCAGCGTCTTTTGGTCTGGCAAAGGATGTTTGTTCAAAGGGTGGGCGCCATAGAAGACTGGACATCCTGTGGCGAAATGGCGACCAAACCGTCGCCGTCGAAGTGAAACTTCGCCGAATCACGAACTGGCACGGCACCTTTGAAGACGGGGAGACACTATATCCTCGGGATCCTGTCGATGCTTACGGCTACGAGGTACTCAAGGACATCCATCGCCTTGAGCGTCTTACTTCGGTCACCAGCGCCGCTGGTGAAATCACCCCAACCGCTCGGTTTGTCCTCTATCTCACCAATGATCCGTACGAGTATGAGGCTCGTGTAAACCACATCAACTACAAGCTCACGGAGGGGCGTGAGTTAGAATCTGGGCATTTAGCACAGTTCAACCTCACAAAGTCGAATGGTGAGCCCACGAGCCGCAACACTCTGTGGCGAGACTACCCGCCGTTCAAGTTGGCAGGGGACTACAGCCTCAAATGGACGAATGTCGAAGACGATGTTTCGAGATTCATGCCTCGACCGCCAACGAAGGTGTCCTTTCTTTCATCAAGGCTTCTGTCGCTGAGGGTCGATCCTCAATAGGGACGATCGACTTGAGCATTCTTGGATGAATCCTTCTTGAGGTGCGTCTACGGCCGGTCAGACTTCGCTCGGCGTCTGTCACCAGCGGTAATGTCGAGAGAACCCGCGTCCGTCGGTTCTTGGACGTATCTTCGGCATGGTTTTGGCCAGAGACTTTCAGGAAGACTGATGGCCCATAAATGTTCTGCGCTCTGTTTGTCCGCGTTTTTCCCAAGAGTGTTGAGCCTATTCGTTCCGAGCCGGACCCACCCCAACTTCTAAGAAAAACTCGGCCTTATACTGAACTCGACTTCGGTTTTCGTGCCTTTCAACACGGAACCATCATCAAACACAGGAGAGAACAGTAATGGCAGATTATGAACTTAATGAGCTCATTTCGTTGGCAGAGGCGGTGGCGATCCTGCCGATGCGTCAAGACGGAACTGTGACCGAGACCTCAACTTTAAGATCTTGGGCAAGATCAGGCGTGAATGGCGTCTTTCTTCGCGTCGTCAAGGTCGGCGCTGGTATCTTTACGACAAAATGCTGGATCCGCGAGTTCATCGATGCATCGAGTGAGGTGACAAAGAAGGTTGGCGGCAACGGTTGCCGCCAAGGAGGTGCCAAATGACTGGGCAAAATCAATCAAATTCAGATGAGGCTTCATCAACGTTGGACAAGCAGGAAGGGGAGTGTTCGACTCGCCATGGAGATCACAAACGCAGAGCCACCGCTGTTCAGTGGGAGATGGCCGCGGCTTCTGCCGATCACGCCGTCCTAATCCAAGACTGGCGAGCCCTCGATGCCATCGCTCAAGGCACGGGGCCTGAGCCAAGTTCAGCCGAGGCAGATATCAGGGCCTTCTTTGACAAGATCTCCCATCTACAACCATCTGCGATGTCAATCGGTCATCGCAGAAACAACACAAACGAAAGGACACAACAATGAAGAAAATCATAGAAGGCTACCCCACCACAGAAGTGGACCAACTCATTGCCTGTAATCACCATACTGTCGGTGCAATAGAGGACGCGGTGTTAGTGATGTGCGGGTTGCGTATTATTGGCATCCATGATTTTCCAGTTTTCATGACAAACTACTCGGCGCAGGATTTTTCTGCTCTTCGATCCGAAGTTGAGCCTTCAATAGACGAGATGGCGGCGGCAGCACGCGACCTCCTGCTCGCAATCGGATATGAGTTGAAATTCGCGATCCTATTTGCAAACGCTGTGAGGCATAGCGGGTGGCTGTATGAAGAAGACTTCCGGAAGTGTGCCCGAGACAAGAATGACCATGAACCGGAGCCCCTTGATTCCAAACTCGAATTAGAACAACCGGAACTTGCGCTCCAACTTCAGAGTCTCAACGACATTCCGTCCTCCGTCTTCTTGAAGCGCACAATGCTGACGATGATCGAACTTGGAAATGGACCAGATTATCCGCCGAATGCCGTGCCGCTCGTTGAACTTAGATCGACTTAATGGACACCAGAAAGAGTATCCTGCCTCGATACGGGTTAAAGAAACCGTGTCGGGGCAGATTCTTGTGATTGCTGATGCAATGGTACGAAGAGGATTCTCGACTTGTCACTTTGGCCAACACCAAGGAAGTGCTCTTCACTCGTAACCGGTCTGGCAATCGCCCATCTCATGATGGCGCATTCGACTACCTTGACCCAGCGGTAGACCTGGTGCGGTCAGGAGGATTTAAGAAGGTGCTCTTGCGCGGAGACACGGGTTTCTCCTCAACCGAAAAATTTGACTATTGGACTAATAATGGCGTCCAGTTTGTCTTCGGCATCGCGTGCAAGAAGAACCTCATTAAGCTCGCAGACGGCCTTGAAGAGG
>JAJRYU010000286.1 GCA_024275615.1 Planctomycetota bacterium | reverse complement strand
AGGCCGCATCATACGGCATGGAAGGCGTGCGCGTCGACGGCAATGATGTTCTTGCAGTCTATGCCATCACCAAACGCGCGCTTGAGAAGGCACGTGCTGGCGACGGGCCCACTCTCATTGAAGCCGTCACCTATCGTCGTGGCGGCCATAGCTCTTCTGATGATCCCGATCGCTACCGCGACGAATCTCAAACGGCACCCTGGTTGCTCATTGACCCCATCGATCGCCAACGTGATTTCCTCGCCGCCGAACATGCCCTCACCAGCAACGAAGAAGAAGAGATGGTCAAGCAAGCAGGTGCAGATATCGACGCGGCCGTGAAAATTGCCGAAGCTGCGGACGCGCCCCTGGCAGAAACAGTCTTTGAAGACGTTTACGCCGTCATGCCTGAAGAATTGAAACGCCAAATGAAAGCCCGTTTACAAGACAAGACCGCTGGCATTGCCGAAGGAGAGTTCCCGCTATGAAGCGCACCCAAGCCGTTGTAATTGGATCCGGACCTGGTGGATATGTCGCTGCGATTCGTTTGGCCCAACTGGGAGTCGAAACCACCATCGTCGAGCGCGAAGAATTGGGTGGCGTCTGCCTCAACCGAGGCTGCATCCCATCCAAAGCTTTCATCTCGGGTGCGAATATTTTCGACAGCATCCAACACGCAGGTGACATTGGCATCAAGACAAGCAAACCCACCGTTGACTTGAAGAAGATGCGCGCTTGGAAAGACACCATCGTCGAGCGTCTGACTTCAGGAGTTGGAGGTTTACTTACAAAAGCGGGTGTCACAACAATTTACGGTGAGGCTAGCTTCAAGGACAAGAATACGCTGACGATCAAGGGCAAAGATGGCACGAGCCAACTGGCCTTCGACAACTGCATGATCGCCACGGGATCTCGATCCATGGAGATTCCTCCCTTCCCTCAAGACGGCAAGCATGTCATCTCAAGTACAGAAGCACTCAATCTAGACACGGTCCCCAAGAACCTTTGCGTCATCGGTGGCGGTGTCATTGGCTTGGAAATCGGCATGTACTTAAACACCTTTGGTGCGGAAGTCACTGTTGTTGAAATGATGGACCAGATCTTGCCGGGCGTGGATGCTGAAGTGGTCAAGACTTTGGCGCGCGAACTCAAGAAGAAGAAAATCAAGGTCCTGACAAAGACCAAAGCTCTGGGTTTCACGGGCAAGGGCAGCAAGATGGAAGTCCAAGTCGAAAGCGCCAAGGGTAAGAAGTCGACTATCCCCACCGACAAGATTCTTGTCTCTGTTGGTCGCCGCCCCAACACAGAAGGACTGGGACTTGACAAAGCTGGAGTCAATATAGGCGAACGAGGCTTCATCGACGTCAACAATAAGCTGCAAACCAACGTCCCGCACATCTATGCCATTGGTGATGTTTGCGGCGGTATGCTTTTGGCGCACAAGGCCAGCAAGGAAGGTTTGGTGGCCGCAGCCGTGATCGCTGGCAAGAACGAAATCTATGACGTACGCGCCATGCCAGGTGCCATTTTCACCGTCCCGGAAATTGCCACCGTCGGCTTGACGGAGAACGAAGCGAAGGACGCCGGACATGAAATTCGCGTCGGCAAATTCCCCTTTGCAGCGCTGGGCAAAGCCCTCGCCGCCCGGCACACCGAAGGATTCGTCAAGATCATAGCGGACGCCAAGACGGACTTGGTCTTGGGTGTCCACATCATCGGTACACACGCCTCCGACATCATCAGCGAAGCAGCTCTGGCCATCGAGATGGGTGCCTGTGCTGAAGACATTGGGCTAACCGTTCACCCTCACCCGACTCTCGGTGAGAGCATGATGGAGGCCGCCGAGGCTGTACACGACATGGCTATTCACATCTTCAATCCCAAGAAGAAGTGACTTTGGGGGGGAGGAGGTGTCATGAGTCTTAAACTCGAGATTCTGCAACTTCCTCCCGGCGAGTACGGCGACGTCTTGCAGTTGCAGTTGGAACTTGTCGCCAAACGTGCACGCGACGAGATCCCCGACACACTCATCCTCACGGAACACAAACCCGTCTTCACCGTCGGCCGCAGGACAACTCCCCAGAGCCTTCCAAAAAATCAAGACATCCCCATCGTCAACGTCACACGAGGCGGTGACATCACATACCACGGTCCGGGGCAGGTAGTCGGTTATTGGATCCGCAAACTTGAAAGCGAAAACAGAGATCTCCACGCTCATCTCCGGCTCATTGAGCAGCTCTTGATCGACGCTCTTTCACACTTCGAGATAACCGCCGGCCGAAAAGAAAACCTCACTGGGGTCTGGGTGGGTGAAAAGAAGATTGCCTCGATTGGCGTGGCCGTCAGGAGCTGGGTGACCTACCACGGCTTCGCCCTCAATGTTGAAGTCAATCCTTGCGTCTACAAGTTGTTTAGACCCTGTGGATTAAGCGGATCTGTCATGAGCGACATCAACAGCATGGTCCGTGCATCAATTCCCAAGGGTGAAGTTATTCAAGTCCTTCAAGAAGTCTTCTTGCGCCAAAGTGGCTATTCGGGCTAGTTCTGGCTCCCCACGGCCTCGGACTGTATAACTTAGATTCGATTCAATCGCCCCAAGATGTGTTTGCCTGAGTCCAACGATGTTGCCGAAATTTTCCATAGCCATAGCTCTTGTGATCCTTGTAGCGTCCACAGCTAGCGCTCAATTCGATCTCAATGGCCCCAATGCCAAGCAGTTTGTCCAAGGTCAGGAAGGCCATGTCGTCGACCCAATCGATCACGACGTTGACGTGACCGTGCCAGGAACATTTGTTCTCAAGGTCGAATCCGGCGTCAATTCGTATGCGCCGATCACCACGCTCATGAGCACCTTGCAACCCACCGCTGGCGTGGTGCCGACTCCCTGGGGCGGAGCACTCGACATCGGCACGTTTGATCCGGTGACAACCTTGGCCAATGTGACAATCCTGGGTGACGGAATTAACTTCCAAGGAAACAACGCTTTTCTCAATCAGTTCTGGTTGACCGACGGCGGCAATACAGCTTTGAGCATCGCGCCCAAATTCGAGTTCTCATTGACGATCGGCCAATCAGTTTTTGCCCTGGGCCAAACTCTCATCACGCGGACATTTCAGTCCATCGTGGTGGATCCCACTAACCCCCCATTCAACCTCGACAACACCGAAGTCATTGACGCGAATTTTCGTTTTGGGCAGGAAGCGAACTTGCAAACCGGAGAAGATGGTTTTGTAACGATGGACTTCTTGCCCGGGTCAACGTTTAGTTT
>JAJRYU010000285.1 GCA_024275615.1 Planctomycetota bacterium | reverse complement strand
TCAGCTTGCCCGAGGAGATGTCTTCGGCATGGCTGGCTTGTACGAGAAATGGCAGGCACCTGCGGGCGAGAGTGTTGAGAGCTGCACGATCTTGACAACGACGCCCAACCGGGAGATGGCGGCCATTCACGATCGCATGCCAGTGATCCTTGCCCCCGAAGATTGGTCCATGTGGTTGGATCCAGGGATACAATCTCCTGACTTGTTGATGCCTCTTCTTGCTCCGTGGGAGGGCGAGAAACTTGTGGCCCAGCGCGTGTCAAAACATGTCAATAGTCCGCGTCATGATGATCCCGATTGCACAACACCTATGACTGAGTGATTCGGTTCAAAAGCAATTGCAAAGATTGAAGTTCTCGCAAATAACCACGGAGGACTGCCACCAATCTTGTGGCACCATCTTGAGCTTGATCGCGGTCGTCTATCAAAAGAGCATCCGTGATAGGGGGGAGGTCTTCAGTTCCATATCCTTTGTCCGGATGAGGGGCGAAGAGAGCGTGGCGGTACCACGGGCGGGCCTTGAGTCCCTCGGGGAGAAGCAACTTCCGGCCAGCTTGAAAGATTTTGCGGTTCAATTGTAAGCGCAGTTCCAGGCTGATCTCCCGTGTTGTGAGCTTGGCGATAGACTCATTGATACCCCTACCTGTGTTGGCAATCTGTTGGGCCAGCTCAGCAATTTCACTCAAGTCCAAACTCGTGTTCTTTGCCTCCATGCGCTCCTTCACTTCGGTCAAATGTTCACCAGCCCTGGCAAAGTCAAAAGGCAGGATACGCGCGCGCCCCAGACGGCTCACGGTCGTCGCTACAACTTGGGCCATTATCTTGTGGTTTATGAAACCTGGGTCAGCGAATCGCTTGGCAAAGACATAAGTGTCATAAGTCGAATGGTAAACACCATGAGAGCCACCACTGGCGATATCAAGACAGTCAATTCCCAAGTGTTCCAAGAAAACGGCGTAATCACTGCCACTCCCCAAGGAGCCATATTTTAGTTTGCGATCACCGTTGCGCATGTCGTCGATCAAGTGACCATTGCCAGTTTCTTTCGGAATGGAAGCGAAAACATCGTTGGCAAAAGTCGCCAGCGAGGGCACGCCTGCAACTCGTAGCTTCGAGCCTGAGACAGCGGAATCCACATTGATGTAAGCCACGCATTCTTCAGTCAATTGCTTGGCGAATTGCTCGCCATATTCTGTTGAGCCGATCATGCCGAATTCTTCGGCGTCCCAGAATCCGAAGCGGACAGTTCGATCCAATCCTTGGCCTGCGGCGTTGGCGTCGGCAAGCACACGGGCCGCCTCAAGCAGGACAGCCGTACCGCTACCGGGATCGATGGCACCATGGACCCAGGCGTCGCGATGGTTGCCAGTCAGGATCACTTCATCTGGGCATCGCAACCCCGTGAGGCTGGCAGTGATATTTTCGATCCGCCTGAGGCTGTAGTCCATTTCCAGGTGCAGGCGCACACGAACCGTGTCCAAGTTACCCAGATGGTAGGTGATGGCAATTCCGCCTTGCCAGCCCTTTGGCACAACTTGCCCTTTCATGTTTTCCAACATGGGACGAGCGTCTTCCTGAGATAGGCAGGTCGTGGGAATATTCGGCAGGGACTTCATCTCATCGAAAGTGAGTTGGTCACTGCCTGGCAAACTTGCTGTTCCCGGAGTTCCTGGGTCTCCGGGATAGGTCGAAATATCAAGGATGCTGCCTCGCTCCACCGCCGACGCCGGGCGAAAGCGCCCATGAGGGTAGGGGTCGCCCTTGACGAACCCATCATCGGCAGGGTCCGAATACAGCAAGAGGCCTAGAGCGCCATACTGGTTGGCGAGGCTGGCCTTGGCGCCGCGATAGATGTGCCCATAACGCGCCATGACGATCTTTCCACGGCATTCGATACCCAAGGACTTCAGTTGTTCGAAATCCTCTCTGCGCCCGTAATTGACGTATACAACCGGTGCAGTGATGTCACAATCCGGAGAATAGGCGTTGTAGGGCAAGACGGCCTCCGCCCTTGTGTCCAGGTCGAGTTCCAGTGGCTTTTCTCGCAAGGACGCCGAGAAAGCCGCAGGTTCGACCATCTCCACTTGGACTTGAACGGGATAAGGCAGCAAAACGTCGTATTTGTGTCTTTCAATGCGGTAACCGAATCTTTGGAGGGTGTTGACGAGGTATTCGGCCAACTGAGCATTCCGCTTGCTTCCGGCCAAATGAGGTAATCGCGTCAGTTCTTTGAGAAATTCCTGACAACGGCTCGCATCAACACGGCGGCGAAGCAGGTCTTCTGCTTCAAGTTGTTGTCTTGACTCCAGAGGGCGAACTGAGGGTTGCTGTGAGACGGCCGCCTCGTGGCCTTCTTCTTGGGCTACAGGCTCCGTCGCCCGGTTCTCCTCGCCGGGTGTTGACCCACACCCCATAAAGTTCCCTATGAGTATGAATAATAGCGTCTGAAATATTTTGCGCATAGCGACCTTTCATTTGGGGACGGAACGATAGGACGACGGCCGTGCTGCGTCCACCGTTTCCCTTTGGAAACTAGAGGCGCTTTTTCACCCACTGGCAAAGAAGGTCAGAGTTGTGGTCCCATCTCCTGCCCGAAAGCGCATTGTGTGAGGCTCAGGGCAAAAGGAAACCCCCGGGGAATTGGCAAGCCGGGGGTTTCAGTTCGGACCTTGAAGGGTTTTACGGGACCATTCTCGAGTTGTCCGAAACTATCTGGTTGTTACGAGGCGGTAACATTTTCCGCCAAGGCGCGTCCGACGTGCTTACGACAGTTATTCCCAGGGTATTCAACCATTTTTCCACAAGCTCGTGCATGGAAAAAGTGGCTCAAAGGCGATCCTGGGGACGTGACGAGCGCTTATCTGTGTGTTCTTTGGACTCGATTCGACGATTCTTTCCCAAGCCGGGTTCGAATCAATGCCAAAGACCTTCAGACAGCTCACTCATCTGAGTCAAGTCGGCTGGATTATAGTCCATCGACCATCTCGGTCAACACTCTTGCAACTTGGGTTTAGTTTTTGACGATTCTTCTTTGGCCATAGCAAAAGGAGCCTTAAGTTTAATTAAAATAATGGGTTAAGTCATTTCGCCTGATCATGATCCGTTCCGGGCGGTCCCAACCTCGCAGCGCTCAGAAGGACTGCAACGTCCTAAGGCTGAACCGTTTGGGGCACACAGGGCAAGTCGCTGCGAGACGAGCTGCGACAACGAAAAATGCCGCAGATTTCTGCCGGTGTGAAGAGCTGCCGGAGCTCGTCAATCCAGATTGTCTGCCTTTGACGCGCGAGCCGTGGGTAAAAATGGGTGAAAATGCGAATGAGCCGAGCAGTCACAAGATTCGAATGCAACAAAAGTATCTTGGCTGATTTGTACTGCAAAAACTCGGCTCAGGCGTTACCGATTCCGGACATTTTTCTTGCGCGGTAAGCGAAAGATCAACGCTTCAAATGGATTCAATGTTGCGTTGATCGACGACAAGCGCCGGGGTCTTTTGGTGCGCAATGCAAGGTGATTCAATTGACCGCGAAGATCTTCGATGACAGAAGCATGAGGCAGGAGGATTTCAATCTCAAGCGGCAACAAACTTGCCAGTTCTTTGGCGTCGAGCGGCAATGCTGACTGACGCCAGTTTCGAATCACGGCAATGTATGTTGCTTCCGAATCTTGGCGCCGATGAATACGAATGGGTGGCACGTTTGTCTTTGTGCGCACTTCTGCAAATGGTCGAACTCCGGTGATGCGAAATACACCACGTAGTTCGTCGAGGAGTTTGCTGCGTTCACGCAAACGTCGGGCATTCAGGTAGTTATAGGTCAGGATATTGAGATAGATGCTGCGGCCACGGTGACTTTGTCGTTTGAGAATCATGCACGGGTGATCGTCGATACGAAGGGTAGACGCCACACCTCGTTTTGTCACGATGCCTGGTTCGGCGAACCGCAACACGTTGCTTCTCCGTTTCTTCATGTCATCAAAGTCTTTTTGTCGTAGCTGGGAGCGCAAGTTGTTGCGTTTGATGCCGAAGAAATCG
>JAJRYU010000284.1 GCA_024275615.1 Planctomycetota bacterium | reverse complement strand
GCCATCCTCGCGACCGTGGCTTACGCTCTTTTCATTACTCCGAATGATCTTGAAGCACGGCACGAGACGATCGTTCTGTCGAACTGGCAAGGCGGCGCCAACCTGAGAATCGCCCATGTTTCCGATCTGCAAACTGTGGGCTTTTGTCAACGGGAGGCCAAAGCAGCGGCTCTTGTGAACGCATTCAACCCAGATCTCGTCATTTTCACCGGAGACTACATCGCCGGCCCATTCAATGACCCTGCACCCGCTGTGGCATAAGCAAGGCAATTCTTGGCAAGCCTACACCCTCGACTTGGCATCGTTGTCGTCGACGGTCATGCAGAACCAAGTGCCCTACGGGCGGACGTTTTTCGGGGTCTCAATCTCATACACTTGCGCAATACGGACAGTCGTTTCACTTTGCCAAACGGCCAGAGAATCAGGATCGTTGGGTTCGATGTTCATGCTCCAGATCTAGAACTACTTGATGTTCCCAAACCAAAGAATGAAATCCTCATTGTTGCAAGTCACGTTCCGGATGTCACAACACGAATGATTGGCAAGAACGTCGACCTGCATGTCGCGGGGCACACACATGGTGGCCAAATAGTCCTTCCGGGCTATGGTGCGCTCTTAACCTTGAGTTCCTTGCCACGCCAATATGCGCGGGGATTGAGAACTTATGAGGATCATCTGATCAATGTCACAGCAGGCATCGGCATGGAGGGTAATTATGCACCAAGACTCAGGTTGTTCTGCCCTCCTGAGGTGGTACTCATTACAATTCAAAGCAGAGAAATTCCACAGTAATGCTCGAAATACTGTAGGAAGCAGGCACAATGCTGGCGTAGCTACCATGCAATTGCCGAGACAATTGAACCGAAGCCTCAAGAAGTTGTGCTGCTAGTACGATCTTTGGAGCCGAGGGGCAGGCTTTTTTTAGACAACAACGGACGATCGAAAGCTTAGGCTCATGACCGAATCCCCATCTCTTGACAGCCGCTCGGTACGGCGCCTCAAACCGGGCGACCACACCGTCGTCATAGGAGGCGGTCCGGCTGGACTCACCGCGGCCTATCAGCTGGCCAAAGCTGGGCAGAGAGTCACCGTACTTGAGGCAGACAACATTGTCGGCGGCATCTCGAAGACTGCGACTTACAAAGGTTATCGATTCGATATCGGCGGACATAGATTCTTCACCAAGATCAAGCCTGTTCAAGATCTTTGGCTCGAGATTTTGAACGACGACTTCATGAGCGTGCCCCGAATGAGCCGCATTCACTATTTGGGCAAGTTCTTCGATTACCCACTCAAAGCCAAAAACGCCCTTCAAGGTTTGGGCATATTTAACGCCATCGCGATTGTCCTCAGCTACGCCATGGCTCAGATCAAGCCCTCTCCCATCGAAGACAATTTTGAACAATGGGTCTCGAACCGGTTTGGCAAACGGCTCTACAATATATTCTTCAAGACCTACACTGAGAAAGTCTGGGGCATCCCATGCACTGAGATTCGTGCCGAATGGGCAGCTCAGAGAATTCAGAATCTGTCGTTGGGAAAAGCTATCCTCAACGCCGCGGCTATGAACAAGCGGTCGACCAAAATCAAAAGCCTGATCGACTCCTTCGAATATCCGCGGCTGGGGCCAGGACAAATGTGGGAGTCTTGCACTGACCTCATCAATGGCATGGGTAGTCAGGTCATCATGGAAACTCGCGGCACAAGTTTGGAAGTAGAAGATGGGCGAGTCGTTGCTGTGCACACCGATGGCGTGAACGGAAAAGAACGAATTGAAGGTGACCACTTCATTTCGACAATGCCTATCCGCACGCTAATCCGTTCTCTCGCAGATCACGCTCCTGAAGATGCAAAATCCGGAGGTGAAGGGCTCCGCTATCGAGATTTCCTCGTGGTCGCTCTCATGCTCGATCAAGAAGACATCTTCCCCGATAACTGGATCTACATCCACACACCCGGCGTCAAAGTGGGCCGTGTCCAGAACTTCAACAACTGGTCCAAAGCGATGATCCCGGAAGAGGGCAAGACCTGTTTGGGTTTGGAATATTTTTGCTTTGAAGGCGACGGTCTGTGGACAATGGATGATGCTGACCTAGTCGCCCTCGCTACCAAGGAAATTTCGCAACTTGGTCTCGCCGACAAAGACAAGGTCTTTGACGGCTGCGTTATTCGCCAAGAAAAGGCCTACCCCATCTATGATTCCGCATACCGCGGCCACCTCGACGTCGCCCGAAGCTACTTGGACGGAATCGACAATTTGCACCCCGTGGGCCGCAACGGTATGCACAAATATAACAATCAAGACCACTCGATGCTGACGGCGATGATGGCCGTTTGGAACATGCAGGGTGCTAGCCACGATATCTGGGCTGTGAACACGGACTTCGAATACCACGAAGAACAACACTTGGACGAGAAACCGGACCTTGAGCCGCAAAAGTCATGAGCTTGAGGATTGGCATCGATGCCACATCGTGGGCCAATGGGCGCGGATATGGCCGTTATACTCGAGAACTCATCACTGCCATGGTTGGGAATTGCTCCGAACACGAGCTCATCATTTTCATCGAAGCTGAGAACGCCAGCCTAGTCGATGAGCTGGCTGATCAGTCAACCATCGTTCCAGTTGCCTTGTCCCGCGCCCCCACCAAAGCAGCGACCTCGACAACATCACGCTCCTTGATCGACATGTGGCGTTTGAGGCGGGCCGTTGAAAAGTCGAGAGTCGACGTCTTCTTTTTTCCGACGGTCTACACTTGGTTTCCAATAAGTCGCAAGCAAAAGGTTCTGTTGTGCGTCCATGACGCCATTGCTGAACGCTTCCCCAAGCTATGTTTTGGCAACAAGCGGGCTCAGTTGTTTTGGAATCTCAAAGTCAAATGTGCCATCAGACAAGCCAACCTGTATCTGACGATTTCGGATTACGCCGCTGGTGACTTGGAAAACGTACTGGGTATTCCAAGAAGCCTCATCCGTACCGCATCGAATGCACCTTCATCCGTTTTTTCGCCTCGCAGTAGTACAAGAATCTCCGAGGTCGCAGGACTCTACGATCTGGCCCCTACGGACTCGTGGTTCATCTATGTTGGTGGCTTCAATCCGCACAAAAACGTGGGAGATTTGATCACGGCCTTCGCCAAGATACGTGAACAAGGCTCAGGCGATATCAAGTTGCTCTTGGTGGGTGCCCTGGACGAAGATGTTTTTCATGGCGATCAGGCGGAGCTCAAGAAACAAATCAGCGCATTACAGCTCGCAAACGATGTCATTTGGACAGGATTTGTCGATGACGACAAATTGGCGGCACTCCTTTCCGGGTCCTTGGCATTGGTCCTCCCGTCCGCTTGCGAGGGTTTTGGACTCCCTGCTGTTGAAGCGGCTGCCTGTGGTACAGCGGTCATCGCCACCACCGAAAGCCCTTTGCCCTCAATCCTTGAAGATGGGGGCATCTTTGTCGCTCCAGGAAACGCGCAAGGACTGGTCGATGCTTTGGAAGCCATCGTTCGAGATCCGAGAGGAAGAGAGTTGATGGCGCAGGTTGCACGCACAAAAGCCTCAACGCTCGACTGGAATGTGACGGCCACTCAAGCAATGACTCACATCTGCGAGGCCGCCTCATGAAGCCGCTTCGCTTCCTCATGTTGACGACCTTTTATCCACCTTACAATTTCGGTGGTGACGGAATCGGCATTCAACGATTAGCCAGAGGTCTGGTCCGTGCCGGCCATGAAGTCACAGTGGTTCACGACGCCGATGCCTACCTGACACTCGCCCAAAAGGAACCAATTAGTGAAGATTTGGAACCCGAAGGCCTGAGAACAGTTCCGCTCCGTTCTAAGTGGGGTGTGCTATCGAACATCCTCACCCAACAAACCGGCCGGCCGATCGTTCATGGCAACAAGATTCGCGAGCTAATTCAGGAAGGCGACTTCGACGTCATCAACTTCCACAACATATCGCTAATCGGTGGCCCCGGTATCTTGAAGCTCGGGCAAGCCGTTAAGATCTACATGGCTCACGAACATTGGTTGATCTGCGAGAGCCATGTCCTTTGGCGCCACGGCGTCGAGCGCTGCGATGATAGGCAGTGTTTTCGCTGTGTTCTTTCATACCGAAGACCACCGCAGCTTTGGCGACGGACCGGCTATCTGCATGGTGAACTTCACCATGTTGACACCTTCGTTGCCATGAGCGAGTTTTCTCGCAAGAAGCACGCAGAATTTGGCTTTCCACGCCCCATGACAGTCATGCCGTACTTCTTGCCGGACTTGGACAGTGAACAGGAGGCTCCGGTGGCAAACCCACATCCAAGGCCCTTTTTCCTCTTTGTCGGCAGACTTGAGAAAATCAAAGGACTAGATGATGTCATCCCACTGTTCGAGAGATTCCAAGGTGCAGATTTGGTCATCGCTGGAGATGGCGAATATCGCCAAGAACTGCAGGAACTCGCTGAAGGCAACAACCGCGTTCATTTTCTCGGACGGGTCACTCCCAAAGAATTGAGTGCATGGTATGCTTTTGCCTTGGCGCTTATTGTTCCGAGCATCTGCTTTGAGACTTTTGGCATCATCTTGATTGAGAGCTTTCGCCAAGGGACTCCCGTCATCGCGCGACGACTGGGCCCGTTCCCAGAAATCGTCGAGAAAGCTCAAGCAGGCCGTTTGTTCGCTAACGATGAAGAGTTGCTTGCCGCCATGAACGAATTTCGCGACGATGCCAAGCTCAGGAGGGATTTAGGCTCCTCCGGCCAACGCGCATTTGCCAAGTATTGGTGTGAAAGCGCGGTGATACCACGCTATCTTGAGATTGTTCGTGATGCGGCAAGAAATAGGGGTGCTCACGAATTGCTGGCTCGAATGGAGAAAAATTGAATATGCGAATATTGATAACCGGAGGAGCCGGATTTATCGGCTCTCACCTCTCGGAACGACTCCTTTCCTTGGGTCATGCTGTCACGGTTTTGGATGATCTTTCGACTGGATCCGCCGACAATGTAGCTTCGATGCGCGACAACAAAGATTTCAAACTTCGCGTTGGTAGCTGTTTGGATGAGCCCCTCGTGATCGAACTTGTTGATCAAGCTGACTACACCTTTCACTTGGCAGCTGCGGTGGGTGTCAAGCTCATCGTCGAGCGTCCAGTTCACACGATCGAGACGAATGTAAGGGCAACAGAGGTTGTCCTAAGCGCTGCAGCCACGAAACAAAAACGCGTACTCATCGCCTCGACGTCGGAAGTCTATGGCAAGAGCGAAAAGGTTCCCTTCCATGAAGACGACGACATTTCCTTGGGGGCAACGTGTCGATCACGCTGGGCCTATGCCTGTTCAAAAGCCCTAGATGAATGGTTGGCATTCGCCTATTGCACTGAAAAGGATGTACCGGCCACGATGGTCCGCTTCTTCAACACTGTGGGGCCACGCCAAACAGGCCGCTATGGCATGGTGCTTCCCAACTTCGTCCGTCAAGCGCTCAAGAACGAACCAATCACCGTCTACGGCGATGGCAAGCAAGCTCGCTGCTTTGGACATGTCTTTGATGCTATCGAGGCAATCATTCGTTTGATGAATTCCGACAACGCCGTCGGTCGTGTCTTCAATGTTGGTTCAACTGAAGAAACCACAATCGAAGAATTAGCCATACGGGTCCGCGATGCCGCGAATTCGCATTCTGAGATTCAGTTCATCCCTTATGAAGAGGCCTATGCCGAAGGATTCGAAGACATGCCTCGGCGCATCCCAGATGTGAATCGACTCTTTGAAACAACAGGCTTCAAACCCGAGCGAACACTGACGGAAATCATCGGTGACGTGATCAAAGACCAAAAGTCGACTCTGGCGCGAGAAAGTTAGAACCATGCGTGCCGTTCTCATGTATCATTCTTTGGACAAATCGAAATCGCCGATCTCTTTGGACCCGAAAGCATTTGAACGACACCTCGATTGGATCGTCGGTAACAATGTGAGAACAACGAATTTTGCCGAATTTCCCCTCAGCGAAACAAATGAGCACGTTCTCTCCCTTACCTTCGATGACGCTTTTGCCAATTTCGCCGACACCGCATGGCCCAGGCTACAAGAGCGAAATCTAAAGGCAACTTTGTTCGTTGTAAGTTCGAAGACCGGACGCACCAACCGGTGGGCAGAGAAGAACTCCCCAACGATACCTGAACTACCGCTTTTGAACTGGGATGCCTTAGGGAAGCTCGCCGAACAAGGCTGTGAAATTGCCTGCCACACAAAGACCCACAGTCTACTCACTCGACTTTCCGCCAACAAAGTCGAAGATGAGATCGCGTCCTGCTTGGCCGAGATCGACAAACATATCGGCATTCGTCCCCAGACTTTGGCTTACCCCTTTGGGGACTCCAACGAAAGCGTGGAAAAACTGGCCTCTCGGCATGTCAAAATGGCCTGCACGACTGAATTTGCCCTGGTCGACGGCTCGATTCAGCCGATGACTATACCGCGGCTCGACACTTGGTATTTCGCCCGTCCAGGCCTGTTCGAGAGTTTCGGCAGTCGTCGATTTGAAAACTTCGTAAAAAGACGTCGATTTCTGAGAAGATTGAGGCGCTCAGTCCCCATGTTTCGGGGGTAAGTGATGGTATACTGAGGCGGAAATGAATAAGCGAATGATGGAAAACGAGTTGAGTGAGCTACCACGCGAAATGCGATTCGCGTTTGCTCCCCTCATTAAGAGGGCCATGGGAATCTCGATCGGCCTGACATTCGGACTCGGGTTTTTCCTGATCACAGCAGGCCATCTCTTGGTGTCTCCTGCACGCGTTCAACACCTTTGGCTTCTGACCCACTATTTCACAGGGTACAACCCGGAAACATGGACCGGGGCTTTCATTGGTCTACTTTGGGGCCTTTGGACGGGGTTCGTCATGGGTTGGATGTTCGCCTACATACGCAATTTTGTTGTCGCTGTTTGGATAATCATAATTCGCGCAAAAGCCAATCTTTCTGTAAACCGCGAGTTCTTGGATCACATATGACCACTGAAGAAGAAATGAAAGCCGTGAGCACCTATGTCACTCAGCTCAGCGGTCGAGTCTGGGGCATGGCGCTAGGTATGCTGACTGGTTTTGGCCTCTTTGCGGCAACCCTGTGGTTGGTCATCAAAGGTGGTGAAAATGTTGGGCAACATTTAGAGCTTCTCTCCCAATATTTCCCAGGGTACAGCGTCACCTTTCCCGGTGCCTGTTTTGGGCTGTTGTGGGGATTTTTTGTCGGTTATGCCCTAGGGCGAGCGATCTGCTTGTTCTACAATTTCGCTGCACGACGCGCCTAACCCACATTATTCACGACCTTGCGGAGAAGGCAGTTTTTGCGCAAGTAAGCAGATTCATGGCAAAGAATCTGGAATTACCAGTCGAGTTCCGTACGTTATAAGAGCAGTTGATGGGTGGACCTATGGAGGTTCCGATGAAATTCCGAATCATGACTCTTTCGTTAGCCGCAGCCTTGTTTTTCTTCAGCGGCACCGCCTCTGCCCAGTGGCACCATGACTATGGCCACGGCGGATACTATGGCGGCCACGACTACGGACATTACGACTACGGGTTTCGTTATAGCTACCGGCCCCATTATGGCCGCCGTTACAACTATTATCCCCGCTACCGCCGCTACTATGGGCACAGTTATGGCTACGGTTATGGCCACGACTACGGCCATGGCTACGGCTATGGCGGCCACTTTTCCCACAACTCATATTGGCACTAACTCATTGGCCTGGCCTGAGTGGTTCAGGCCGGGCAGATCCCACGGTTGTGACCATGATATCGCCAGGACAAGAGGTCTTGTGAACACGCCCTCAGCGTTCATTTGCTAAGATCGTGTCATGCGACAATTCACAGTCATCCTTGCTCTCTCCATCGTCCTCGCCGTGCCGACGGCGGCACAAAAAAAGCTCTACATCAAGGACATGAAGTTTGCCACAAAAGAAATTGCCAAGCTTGCTAAGGAGCTGATTAAGCAGAAGAGAATCAAGTGGAAGAAGATCAGTAGGAGTTTCGTCAAGGAAGCGGCCAAATCCAAGAGCCCCAGCCAGCATGCAAGACTTCTAGTTCGCCTGCTGGCGCAACTTCGTGACGGTCATGCGACGTTATCGCCGGGAAAGAACGCCCCACAGAATGTCGATCCATTCCCTGAATTCAAAGACTACACAGGAGCTGCCATGCTTCTGTTGCGAACGAAGGACCAGATCTTCGTCAAGAGCGCCTGGAGTGGAGCAAGAAACGCAGGCCTTGTGCCGGGCATGGAAATCGTTTCTGTCAATGGTGAGAAGCCCCTGGACTGGTTATCCGGACGCATCGCAATTCATCGCCAATACAAGAGTTTTTCGACCGCGCAACATGCAGAGTTCTATGCCCTAGGCCGGGGCCTTGTTGCCAAGAAAGGTGAACGCTGGAAACTCGTTGTGAGAGATGAAAAAGGTCGCAAGAAAAAAAAGACACTGATCTTCGAACGCGCTCGTCAGGTCCCCAACGGTCCGCCCTTCCTTCCTGAAGGTACAAAGCCCATCACGAGGAAACGGGACGTGAGCTATGGCTTCACACCAAGTGGATTTGGTTACATCCACATCCGACGATGCAAGAGCACGGTTGTCAGTGAAGTGGACAAGGCACTCGCAGCCGTTGGCCAACCCAAAGGGCTCATTCTTGATTTTCGGGGTAATACCGGTGGTTCCTTCGATCATGAAGCCCTCATTGGACGCTTCATTCCCAAAGGTAAGACAATGTCATTCGGTCGGCCCCACAGAAGTTCAGGACTTGTGAACTACGGTGGTCCTATCGTTGTCATCGTCGACGGCAGCGTCGCCAGCGCCGGAGAAACCGCCAGTGGTATGTTCAAGGAAGACGGGCGCGCCTACATGATTGGTGAAGGTCCAACAGCTGGAATGAGCTCACAGAAACGAGAATTCGAACTGCCATCTGGATTCTTCAAATTGCGCGTTTCAATATACAGCAATATGATGCGATTCAACCAAGGAAGAGGGATTGAGGGCATCGGAGTGCCGCCATTAGAGAATCTCCAATATCAACCCAAAGATCTGTTTGCCGGAGTGGACACTCTTCGGCGACGCGCCGAGGAGCTACTCGACAAATTCCCCCAAGAACTCGTGCCCTATGACCCGAAGAAATTCGGCTGGAAATCAAAATAGAGTCCCCCCTTTCTGCGAACAACCAGTGTTCTTTTCATCAACGAACGATTGGCCAACTGAAATTCAATGCCTCGCACCGCACTCGAAATCTTGCAGAAAACCTATGGCTACCCTGCGTTCCGAGGGCATCAGGCCGAAGTCGTCGACCACCTCATTGCCGGCCGCGATGCGCTTGTTCTCATGCCTACTGGCGGCGGAAAGTCCCTTTGTTTTCAGATCCCAGCACTTCTGAGACCTGGCGCTGGGATTGTAGTTTCTCCGCTTATCGCTCTGATGCAAGATCAAGTGAATGCACTGCGGCAACTCGATATTCGCGCCGCCTTCTTGAATTCCAGCCTCAGCTATCCAGAAGTTAGAGAAGTGGAGTCTCAGCTCCGTGAGGGGAAACTTGACCTCCTCTACGTTGCGCCCGAACGCCTCCTTCAGGAGCGGACCCTGGAGCTTCTCGACACAGTCAACTCAAGAGGGAATCTCGCCCTATTTGCCATAGATGAGGCGCATTGTGTTTCTCAATGGGGTCATGATTTCCGTCCCGAATATCTCCAACTGAACGTCTTGTCACAGCGTTTTCCTCATGTTCCGCGCCTCGCTTGCACTGCGACCGCCGACGAGAGGACTCGAAAGGAGATTCAGGACAATCTGAGCCTCAACGACAGCCGTGTTTTTGTCGGCGGCTTTGACCGCCCCAACATCTGCTATCGTGTCGCACCCAAGAACAACCCGCGCCAGCAACTCCTGCGATTCTTACAAACAGAACATGAAGGAGACGCAGGCATTGTCTACTGCCTCTCGAGGAGAAAAACCGAAGAGACGGCCAAGCACCTCTCCGAAAATGGCATTGAATCTCTTCCTTACCACGCCGGACTTGACCAAGAGACGCGAAAACTGCACCAAGAACGATTTCTACGCGAAGATGCCTTGGTCATTTGCGCGACAATTGCTTTCGGCATGGGCATCGACAAACCAGATGTGCGCTTCGTAGCACACCTCGATATGCCGAAGTCAATTGAAGGCTACTACCAGGAGACAGGGCGCGCTGGGCGGGACGGTTTGGCGGCCAACGCTTGGCTTTGCTATGGGCTCCAAGATGTCGTCTTACTGCGGAGAATCGTCGACGACGGAGAAACTGATGATCTACATCGGCGCCGAAATCATCAGCAGCTCGACACCATGTTGGGTTACTGCGAAATCACGAGCTGTCGACGCCAGGCATTGCTTGCATATTTCGGTGAGAATCGAGTTGATCCATGCGGCAACTGTGACACTTGCATTTCTCCTCCCCAAACATTTGATGGACTCGAGGTTGCTCAGAAAGCACTTTCTTGCGTCTACCGCACCGGCCAGAGGTTTGGCGCCCAACATATCATCGACGTGCTCCGCGGGTCTGAGAGTGAGAGGGTTCGCCGCTTCGATCACGACCAACTCAGTACCTACGGCATTGGCAAGGAGCTCAGCGCAAACCGCTGGCGAAGCGTCTTTCGACAGTTGGTTGCTTTGGGGTATCTGTCGCTTGATCCCGAAGGATACGGCGGACTTCAATTGACGACGACGGCAAAACCCGTCCTCAAAGGCGAAGCCCAAGTTTGGCTAAGACAAGACATATTGGAGCAGAAGACAACACGACGCGGAAAGAAAAAGCCCGCAGCTTTGGCGGCAGAAATCGCCGACTTGGACGTCAATGGTGTGACAGCTGGCTTGTTTGAGTAATTGCGCGCAGTGCGAAGCAAATTGGCGATGGACCTCTCAGTTCCGCCCTATGTCATATTTCATGACAAGACGCTCGTAGCCATGGCCATCCATCGTCCGACTTCAGCAACCAAGTTTTTGGAATTGAGTGGCGTCGGCACAACCAAGCTTGAGCGTTTCGGGGAGGCATTCATGGCCGTTTTGCGTACAGGCAAGACCGAGACCGAGTCCGAATCATGACGGCAAATTGTCAAAAGTTCAGATCAGAACTCAGTCAAGATGCGACCAATTGTTAGCCGATAAAGACCCATGATAGCCTTGAAGGCCCCCTCGATATCTTGAAAGCGGCTGCATGGGTTCAAAAACGACTTCTGACAAGAAAACCAAGGGACTTGGTCGATTCCTCGACGTCTTTACCAAAGACAAGGAAACCGAAGGCGACCGGAAGCACTACCGTGTCCCAACGCAAGATAGGCCGGCGGCCTGTGTAGCGATCGTCCAACCAAGCGGTAGCCTGAAACTCGTCGATTTGATCGACACGAGCGCCGGCGGCCTTAAATTCAGCTTTGGTAGGAACTTGAGAACACCTCCCGAAGTTGGAGATGAGCTACCCCTCAAGATATGGGCTGAAGGTGAATCTGGCAAAATGAGCGCCACCGTCATTGTTCGTCGTATCGAGCGACAAAGAGGCATAGCTACCTTTGGTTGCCAGTTCATCAATGCCGAAGGCTTCTACCAGAAAGTCACGCCAAAACTGTGGAAGGCCTTCAACCGACGCGGTTCTTTCCGCGTTTCGCCGCCACACTACGACCAACCGGAGATCTCGATCTCCTGGGGCAACGAGTCTCTTGCCGGAACTCTGAAGAATATCTCCGCCGGTGGCCTGGCCATCCTGTTTAAGGGAAAAGCAGAGTTTTCGGTTGGCCTAAATGTCAGCTTGACATTCGCCTTGATCGAAATGGGTCCACTCCTCAACATCTCCGCAGAGGTTCGCCACCAAAGCCTCCACAAGGGCAAGACGGTGATCGGAGTACAGTTTGACAACAAGACCGACAAAGGGACTCTCAACAAGATTTTGGGCTATGTGTCTGCCCAACAGACCAGAGTGATCCAAGCCAAGGCCGATGCTGAGAACCTCGATCTTTAAAGCGCAGTCTTTGGAGGTCAGGATTTGCCGCGGGTGTCAGGAAGCAGCGGAAAAAGCTCTTGCCGAACGATATCTCTGGGAATCTCCTTATCGCCGGGAAAACCCAGTCGCTCTGGATCACGGCCAGTGGGCCAAAACACTGTCCCAAAAAGATAGTCCCAGCAACTGAGCACGATACCAAAATTCTTGGCCACGCCTCCTTCTGACGAGGCGTCATGATGCCAGAGATGCATACTGGGGCTGTTGAAGAAGTACCGTAAGGGCCCAATTTTGATCTTGGTGTTGGCATGATTGAAGTGGCCCCACGCTGTGCCAAAAACAAATACCGTCATCAACGGTGCCCCGTCGCCACCTAACACAAGGAGCGGCAGATAGAGCAGCGACTTGTAGATGACGATTTCCAGCCAATGAAAACGAAAATTGACGGCCCAATCAATTTGCTGAGCCGAATGATGGATCTTATGGAATTGCCAAAGCAAAGGAATGCGGTGCAATAAGTCCTGGACACACCACTGCAAGAAATCCGCAGCAAACATATAGGCCAAGAATTGAACAAGAAACGGTCGACCACCAAGAACATTGGCAGACTCAAGCACTGAATCGGGAAGCATCCTCAATGTGGCGAGTTCCACGGACGCGATGATGCCAGCAGTCACAACAGCGAAGAAATGACCGTTGATGGCTAAGAAGACCATGTCATTCCAAAACTGAGGCCGCAGCGTCTTTTGGTTGGAGCGCGCCCGGGTCAGTCGCTCGAGAACGACAAAGAACAAGGAAATTCCAACGAGCCATACCCAATAGGGGATCATCTTTTTGTCTCCGTAGCTGCGCAAAGGAGCATCGAGAAGTTCGCCCCATTCTTCGTTGTAGGGATGGACAGCTTGAACTTTCACATCGCCTCTGAAGACAGGGTTTCCCCTATTCGCCCATTCAAAAATCGATCCTTCGAGATTGTGAATATTGGTGAAACCTTTGGCAGAAAGTGCCTCAGCCAATCGGGACGATCGGTATCCAACGCAACAATAGACGACGACAAGCCGGTCTTTCTCTTCGTTCTTGAGGACTTGGAATGCCGATTCTACGTGCTCCGCACGCCTAGCTCCCTTGAGATGGCTGACACTAAACTCGTTTTCGGTCCGCACATCCAAGAGCAAGGGGCTTGCTTCAGATCGATTCTCAAGCATCCTCTTCAGCTGTGGAACGGAAACCTGAGAGACCTCAGGAAACTCACTTCTGATCTGGTCCTTGAGTTGGCTCCATCCCTTCCTGGGTGAGGAACCATCACAGGATAAAAGCATCAGAATGGCAAGAAAGGCCAAGACTCGTTCGCAGCGGATCATCGCCTAGCCACCTCGTGTGTGCATCTCGAGATGTGGATTGTTTCGCATTTCCGCCGCATCTGCCAGAGGTTCACGTTCCTTCATTGACAGGCGCTCCTCGGCCCCTCGATCTTCCCGCTGGACCCATTTTCCGCGAATGAGTTGAGCCAATTCTTCGACCGATGCCCCCTCTCTCAAGGGAGTCTTAAGGTCCCAACCAGCTTGGGCGTAGAGACAAAGGAACCACCTACCATCGGCGGTCAAACGGCTGCGGTCACAGCCACCGCAAAATGGTTGAGTTGTAGAGGAGATCACACCGAATGTGCGGCCGTCTTGGAGACGATAACGATCCGCAGGGGCAGTGTCGTTTTTCGCAACGGCCTCAAGGGGGCCAAAATGGCTACTGATCTCTGCCAACATTTCAGCTCGTGAGACCACCTTCTTGGTTGCCCATGTTGTGGCCCCGCCCACGTCCATGAACTCGATGAAACGAACTTCGGCTCCCACTTCGCCACCGAATTCAATCAGATCAATGAGCTCATCGTCGTTAGTACCCCGCATCACAACAGTGTCGATCTTGAAGTCCTCTCCCAGGCTGGAGTGCATGACAGCTCGGATGCCCTCCATGACGCGGTCAAAATCTCGACTCTTCGATAGGTTTTTGAACCGATCTGCTTGGAGGGTGTCAAGACTAACCGTGACTCGCCCGAGACCGGCGCGCTCTAACTCTTCAATGCGCTCGGCAAGGAGTACACCATTTGTCGTCAATGCCAGGTCTTTGATCGCTTCTCTTTCGCGAAGCATTCTGATCAAGATGTGCAAGTCCCGGCGTAGGAGTGGTTCACCACCGGTCAGGCGCACTTTGTCGACGCCCAACTCAGTGAAGACGTCAACCAGACGTCCGCATTCTTCATAGCTCAAGATTTCGCGATGAGGAAACCAAGAATAGTTGTCTTCTGGCATGCAATATTGGCAACGCAGATTGCAACGGTCCGTGACGGAAAGACGCAAATTCTTGAGGGGTCGAAGATGTCGATCGGTGATTGTCATGATGGCCATGTTAGCCTCTAAATGGCTACGGCAACAGGCCTGCAAAAGTTGCTCTAATCCTCTTCTTCGCAGGGACTTGGAAAGGAGAGGATTCAGTCCTCGACGACATGGTGCGAGAAAATCTCGCGATAGCGGGCCCACTCTGTCCGGTCGAAATGCCCGTCTTTCAGGCACTTGGCCGCGGAGTAGGCCATGAACAGGGCATGATGGGTGTTGTCGTGGGCAAACAAACCTTGACGACCATAGCTGAGGAAGTCTGGGAGTCCGGACACCCACCCATCCAGAGTTTCAAAGGGCGCTTCGTAGCCGAGGGGATAGAGTGGATAGGCTTGAGGCAAACGGGCGGTCCACGTGTTCGCCACAGCGCAATTGAGCTTGAGATCGCAGCGCGCCAAATCAGCCTCTATTTTCTTCCCAAGACTGGCATCATCAAGCCTCCAGGTATCATCGCCAACAAGGCAAGGCACCTCCGCGCATATGACCGTCCGGCCTTGAGGCTCGGTTCTGACGGCATAGTTCTTCGTTTCTGAAAGGCGCGTCAGGAGGAGATCCGCTTCAGGGAAGTAATGGGCGTCGAATTCGGTAAATTGATCGGTTTCCAGTTCGAGATAGACAAGGATCATCGCTCGATAAGAAATTTTGTCTGCCGCAGCCTTCACATCTTCGGGAACATCATTCGAGATCAACCGCGTCAAAGTCGTGAGAGGAATCGTGGACCAGATTTGATCGAACTCCTCTTTGCGAGTCCCAAGTTTGGATTCTGCTTCCAAGGTCCACCGTCCCTCTTGGTGCCCGAGTTTAGCGACCGAAGTGCCTAAGAGAATTTCAGCTCCCAAGCTCTCCGCTTTCTGAGCATACGCTTGGCTGATGGCTCCAAATCCATGTCGTGGATAGTAGAATCGGCCCGACATCTTGGGCTTCAGGCCCGGAATCTGTCCAAACACCTTCTTGAGCAACTTGCCAAAGGAGCCCGCAGAGACCCGGCGACGTGCTTGAATGCCAGCCATCTCCTCAGGAGCCAGACCCCAGATCTTCCGCGCGTAGGGAAAATAGAAGTCGTCACAGATCGTCGCGCCCAGATTAGCTCGCAAGATCGAGCCAAATGTTTCTCCTTCGTCGCCTTTGCCGAGCAGTGTTTTCTTCACCATGTCGCCAAGAGCGCCCGCAGCAAATCCTGGCTGGAGGTGAAACATGAGGTCAACTGGTTTCAAGGGAAAATGAACCCAGCGCCCGCGCAAGCGGATCCGCCCATGGCGCGGTCGATCAAGAAGGTCCTCCCCGAGAAACTCCATGATGTCATCAAGCACCTCCGGTTCCGTCACTGGATGAAGACGGTGAGAACCAAAATCCAAGACATGGCCGTTGCGTTCGAATGTACCTGCGTTGCCGCCTAGATAATCGTTGCGTTCAAACAGGACGACATCGGCCGCTTCCATTTGACGAAGTTTGAAAGCAGCACCAACTCCCGCTGGCCCACCCCCAAGGATAGCAATCCTTGTCATTTCATTCGTTCTCCACGCCGACCATCTTTTTGTGAGTGAGTTTGCAAAGAACAAAAGTCACCGCACTGTAAAACAAATGCACTTGATGAAAAAACCAGCCTTCAAAAGCGAAGAAGATGCCCTTCTTTCTGGCAAAGAACGATATCAGACTCCAGTTCATGGCCATGGAAATCGCCATGAAACCAAGACAAGCGACGGTAGCTCTGACGCTGTGATAGGCCGCGATTGGCAAAACAATTGTCGCTACGATCGCGATCGGGGCCCACAGGGCCGCGATGCGCTGAGCCACCCTGAGATTGAGATCGTCCGGTGTTTCGTCGCTCTCAAGAATCAACTTCGTCCATGGTATGGCGCGGCAAAAAATATCGGTCTTGATGACGCCAAATATGCTCCAGCGTTTCAGATGTGTCGCTTGAAGATCTGGGTCGAGCCGAGTCGCACCCAGTTTTTGCATGCGCCCGCCGAGTTCAATGTCCTCAATCATTGGCATCGGAAATTTCTCGGCATCGAACCCACCCGCGGCGTTGAAGGTCGATGTTCTGACAGCGCCACAACCGGCCCAAAACGTGGCCTTGTCTTGCCGTGCTTTTTGGTGGGTGTGGTGATGCCGCAGGTTCATGTAGAGAGATGCCACGTTCTGCTCTGGCGGATCGTCGTCATAAGAACCGGTCAATGTTGCCAGGTCTGGGTCGACGAAAGCTGCCTTGACTCTTTCAATTGCGTCGCCTGCAATGACACAGTCCGAGTCAACGAAAAGCACGACCTCAGATTTGACCTGTGCAACTCCAGCGTTACGCGCTTCTGCTGGTCCAGCTCGATGTCCCAGATCAATAACTTTGACGCCCATCTTGCGAGCGACGTCGGCAGTGCCGTCGGTGGAACCAGGGTCTACTAGGATCAATTGCTCGAAGCCGCCAACCTCGATGAGTTGGCCGAGCGATCGCGGCAGATGGTGTGCAGCGTTGTACGCTGGCATCACCACAGACAAGGAAGGAAACGGTAACTCTGTCACTCGGCCTCACCGCCATCGCCATGGTCGCGGTACCACTGCACAGTTTCCAACAACGCCTGATCAAGACTCCTCATCGGCGCCCAGCCCAGCTTTTGGCGAGCTTTGCCACAATCCAAGTACTGTCGGCGAATCTCGTGGCTTGCCGCGTTCTCGATGATGGGCTCCAAGTCCTCGCGATCCATGACCTTAAGGATTCTTTGCACCATCTGTTGGACGTCCAGCGGCTCATCATTACCAAAGTTGAAGGCTTGGCCGCAGACATCCTCATTGGGCATGGCTTCCGCCAGAGTGAGGTAGGCGTTGACCGCATCCAAAACGTAGAAATAGTCGCGCAGATACTTGCCGTCGCTCCGAATAATTGGGCGCTCACCTTTCATCGCTG
>JAJRYU010000023.1 GCA_024275615.1 Planctomycetota bacterium | reverse complement strand
GGAGCGCCTGTTGACGACATCAAAGAGTAGGTCGGCGTGCCTTGCTGTCGACGAGAAGTAGCCGACTTCGTCGATGACCAATAGGTCTGGTCTGGTGTAAGTCTTCAGCTTTCTCGCCAAGGCACTGGTGGAATCGCAGGACCCAAGATTGGTGAGCATTTCGCTTACGGTAGTGAATCGCACCGTATGCCCGGCAAGCACGGCCTTGTGCGCAAGGGTCTTGGAAATCATCGTCTTGCCGACACCATTGGGGCCGACAAGGACCACATTGGCACATTCATCCATGAAACGCATTTCCAAAACCTCTTCCACCAAGTCCCGATCAATCTTCTTTGGCCAGCCCCATTCGAAATCTCCCATCGGCTTAAACTTGCCAAGCTTGGCACTACCTATGCGCCGCTCAAGGCTTCGCCTTGAGCGTTCGCTCTCTTCGGCATCTAGGAGTTGATCTAACCAAGGGCCACGGTCGATTTCGTCCCACAGGCTCAAGAGTCCGAAGAGCCGCAAAGCCTTTGCTCTGTTTCTTTGGTCGTCCTCAAGGAGTGGCTCTTGGATGATCCGCTTCGCCTTCTTGGGGTTTTTGTTTTTGATCGTCTTACTCATCTTCTTCTTGCTCCTCTATTATGTCGTAATCCCCTAAGTCATGAGGGCGCACCGTGATGTCCTTGATCTTCGGGTCATCCGGAAGCTCAATGGGAATCATTGGCTCAAGGTTTCTTTCTTCTCTTCTTCGATCGAGGATGTGCCGCACAGAATTCGGGTGAGGTGAATCGGATGAAAGTGCCTCTTCCACCGATTCCCTCAAAGCCGTGCTGCCGTATTCATCAAGAAGACGCTTCAGCATGGTCACCATCGAGCCAAGGTTTTCACCACGCTCCACAAGCCTTGTCAGCATGGTTTCGCTTTCTGGCACCGCTTCATGCAAGCGATCGACGAGACTGCTTCGACGGGCCTTTTTCTTTTTCTTGCGGAGCTCCTCTATGTGGCCAGGGGAGGCGATGAATTGGTCTTTGTCAAAAGATCTTGGATGCTCGGCTACCAAGTTTTCGCCGTCAAAGATGCGGACAAGTTCTTGGCCCCCATAAACCACCAAGATACGTCTGACAAACTCACTCGGCACCGAGTAGTCATTACGATCGAAGCGGACGAAAGGACGTTTGCCGACCTTGGCTTCTTTTCTTTCTTCGCAGGGGAATCCATCCGGTGATAGAGGCCGAAGCAGATCTTTCTCTTCGACAAAGACCTCTTTCACCAAACGGCTCTTATCGTCCGGCCAAGGCCGGCTTGCTGAGATCGTCTCCATCCAATGAAGAGTCTTGTCGTTCAATTCACTCAGGCTATTCCACCTCAGACCTGCGAATAGTGAGTCTCTTACATAACGAACCGCCCGTTCCACTTTGCCCTTATCGTTGCCACGATAAGGACCTACGGGCCTTGGCTCATAGCCGTGATGGATACTGAAATCACAAAGAGTCTTGTTGAGATCTATCGTTTGCCCTCGACGCCGAATGACGGCACTCTTAAGATTGTCATAGAGAATGACTCGGGGCACGCCACCAAAATATTCGAAGGCAGCTTCATGACCCCAAAGAAACCAAGACATCTTCTGCGACAAAGTAAACTGCACAAAGATTGACCGGGACCACGAAAGCACCATCAAAAAGGCAGACAAACGCCATTGTGCTGATCCAATGGCCACCGTGCCAAAATCTGCCCAGTCCACTTGAGCTTCTTCTCCCGGCAATGTCCGCATTCTCAAGAATGCCTCTGGCGCTTTCTTGGGTCGTATCCTATAAATCAAATGGCGAAAATGGTCAGGACCACCCACGTAACCACGCTCCTTCACCATCTGGTGAAGACGAGGGGACTTAAGGTCTGGATGACGATTCAGTTCGTCCAAAATGAAGGGGATGTATGGATCAATCTTGGACGGACGTTCAGTATTGGATGTATCCACCCCTGATTGGGCTAGCACACGACTTACCGTGCCGTGATGCACTCCCACTTCACGAGCGATCGCACCCATCCGCCAACCTTCAGTAAAGTACAGCCTGCGAATCTGAGTTTCTTGTTCTTCCGATATCATGGGATGTTGTGGTCCTCGTGGAGGTAGCGAAAACGGATATTCTCGGTTCCCAATGCGCCGCAGAAACTGCAAAACTTGGGAAGCGAGCGAGTCACACGACTCGGAAAAGCCGCCACCGGCGGCTTTGATTCACGCAAGATTGTTGATCGCGAAGATTTAAAGGAACCGTGATGCGTCACAATTTCCGCACGACGCTTTAGGTATCGGGCTTGGCGACGGGCGTGATTGTCGCGACCTTGAGGAGATTTCTGGTAGCGACGACCGGCAGCTTTGAGAGATGAGCGGCGACGGTGCCAAGAGCAAGACTTGGAGCAGTAGCGGTTGCCATGATCACAGGATTGGCAAATCCTGACACGGCGATCACAATGGGCGCAGAGAAAGACTCGATCTTGTGCCAAAACAGAATTCCCTAACGAAACGGTGGATTCCCGCCGATAGGAAAGTCAATCTTAACGATCCCCTTGCGGGAATTTGGCCCCGTGGAGAATGGTTCGCTAAAACCATTATCAAACTCCACGGGGTTACTTTTACCCGTCTCTCTATCGTCAATTCTTCTGGAAAACTCAGGGTGCTACGCCAGTCTTCCCTGGGCCATGGCCCAGGGAAGACTGGAAGAAATCAAAGCAGAATCATGCTGAGCTGTACTGAGGGGGGATCGGGGAAAATGGCGGTCTGGTACGCTAACAGCCGAAAATGTGCAGGTTTCCAAAGCCGTTTACACACACTTGAGCAGCCTGCGAAAATAGCACTCGGAATACAGTTGTTTCCGGCGTGGGCCCCTGCCCAAACCACGGCTTACTTCTTCTTGGCGTCTTCCGCTTTTTTCTTTGCCGCTGCTCGCCTACGATCGACGTAGGCTTCTGGCCCTCTTTGTAAGACTGACAAGTAGCTATTGGGCACAGCAAAGACATAGGCCTGTTTGAGGCGACTGCCAGGGTGCCTTGTCCTCACATAGTATGTCTGAGTTCCGCCGTCCGCCAAGGGTGATATCGGACGCATGGCCCCGATCTCAAGTGTACGAGTCGTCTCGACTTTGCCTTCTCTAAAAAAGACAGTGACTTTTACTTCCAATTCATCGGGGTCATCAAGCTTGTATTCGGGCTTCGTTCCTTGGCCGATAATCTCGTTCGTGCGCATGTTCAACATGGATTGCAGCATCGAACGCACCATGAGATCGCTTAGGATCAGATCTTTCTTGTCGGCAGGCTCGAGGACGCGCCAATACTCTTCTTCTTTCGTCTTGACGTCTCGAGGGACAAATTCAATGGTATGACGAAAATGCCCCCGTGTATCCTTGTTCGTTCGAGTGCGACGTTCCAACCCCTCGACGACGACCTTGTAGGCCGCGAGTTTGAGGTCCGTAAGTCGTTCTTGGTCAAGCGTGGGGAAGTCCCAAACGCCAATGTCGTACCAGTTCCTGGGAACAACAGAAAACGAACTCTCCAAATTGCCAGACCGCGTGACAAAAACCGCATCTTCGCTGCGACGACGAATGAATGTGCCACCTGAGTTTTCGACATCTCGCTTGCCAATAACAAGATCCTCTATGAGGCGTCCACCCTTGCCGAACAACCTAATCTTCGTGCCTCGTTTCTCGTCAACTTCCAAGTTCTCGTGCAAAAAGGCCTTTGCGTTGCGGAATTCGCTGCGGGAAAGTGGCTGTATTTCAGCGAGAGCTTTCAGGACCTTCTCTTGAAGAGCGGGGTATCCGAAAACATTCTCAATGCACCAAATCCCCTCTTTCTTGGCGAGACGTAAGGTTCTGGCGCCCGACGCTGTCACTTCGATCCTCTCAACGTCCGCGATCGGAATATCTTCCAATTTGTGCTCAACGACACTCTCAGACTTGGGTTTCTCCGTGCTGAATGGGTTGTCGATCACGAACCAGATCGCGCACTGGGACAACAGTATGATTAGCAGGATGATGTTGCGCATCATGAATTAACTCCGATCAGACTGAGACCGCACCGGTCTTGATACGTCGCCAGATGACAACGATGGTACAAACAAGAATGACGAGGCCTGGAATACCGTAGAGGTTCACATTGAGAATCTTGCTCATCAAGGCATCTCCCTCCTTGATTTCTTTCAATTCGCGACTTGTGACTTCGCGATTAAGGAGTCTGAACATGCTCTTGGCGTCTTCGCCATAACAAAGCACATCCAAAACATTGGCCGCGTAACGAATCGATGCATAGACAAGTTTCATGGCTTCGGGATCTTGGCCGCGGCTCTTTTTTCTTTGTTGAACCATGCTGAGAATCTGTTTCAACATGTTGTCGTGTACGAAATCAGCGTCACCCATGACAAAGAGCATGCCGGGGTCAAGAACACGATCCCTGCGCCCCTTCAAGAATTCAGGGGCCCAATCGACCTCACTGCCATTGGGAGCGACCACCTTAGGGGCTTCTTTACCAGCAAAAAACGAACGAAAACTGCCGCGGACCAAACTGGCAACAACTTGCGGGCTCTTGGCAGCCGGTTCCGTCCACTCACCGGGTACTGGTGAAAAGACATTCTCCTTCAAAGATCGGTTCCAGCTCTTGGGACCTGTCTGCAAGATGACCTCAGCTTTGGCATCGTTCTTCTTGAGATTCTCTTCGACCAACTCAAGAGGTGATGCCCAACACAAGACCAAGTCATCGGACTTGGAAAGAAGAGCCCAGTCGCTCGATATTTGGCTACCATCGACCGCAAGGCCCTCGGCATTGCGGGTCGGAATCATGGGCCAAGCCGGATAACCTGCATGCCCATAAATTGCCTTCGCGAAGTACTGACGCCCGAAGGACGCCGTCTCTTTGGAACGGATGTAGGAGATCTCAAAATTCGAATCATCTTCGACAAAAGCGTGCTTCAAGCGAACACCAAAATGTTCCAGAAACGCAGTCAAATTGTGATCAAAGGGAACGGCATCATAGGAAGGAAGATCAAAGTCCCTCATCTGCGTATTGCCGATGGGGGTCATCTTCTGTTTGGGATCGTAATTGACCTTGCCTTCGTCAACGAAGAAAGCCATACGCCCACCTGCCATAATGTACTGATCGAGAATGAACAAACCGGCAGCGGTAAAGTTCTTCGGTCGATAGCATAGAACAACATCGACTTCAGGTGGAATGGGCTCACCGCGGTTGACCGCCGTCGGATCAAGCATCACCACATCGTGGCTTGAAGAAATCCAACGCTTCAGTATCGAAAGACCTTGGTATTTCCGCTTTTCGGCGTTCACTTGTTGTCTGTTTTGCGCCGGGAGTAATTCGATGGGAGCGAGAACGCCCACAGTGCGTCTCTCGTGAGTGACGTTGCGAATCGATTGTGTGGTGAAGTACTCAAGTTGCGAGGTGAACTGTGCCGGGTCATGCAAAGATGATCCCAATTCCTGGAAGAGGTTGACGACACTCTTGCGATCCCCATAACGAAAAACCATCGTCAAGTAGGAGGTGACAATCTTGCGATTCGAAGCCCCCTCTCGCTCCTCCAATTGAATGGGAGCGATGTTCATGTCTTTTAGTTCTTGAGATTCTTCCTCGTTGCCTTCGCCATCGGGATCCACGATTTCAAAAACAATTTTGCCGCCCGACAGTTCTTCATATTCCGCCAGTTTCTCGGCAACGACTCGTTCAACGTGGTTGTATCTCTTGGGAATGTTGCTGGAAAAATAGCATTTGATGCTCAGAGTCCCTTCGAACTGAGACAAGATGTTTTGCGAGCTTTCGCCGATCTCGAAGCGCTTGTCCTCTGTGAGGTCCCAACGCATGTCAAGATTGTCGAAGATGATGTTGGCAACGATGAGATTGGCTGCCACCAAGACACCAGCGATGACTGCATTCCAGAACAACAGACCACTTTTCGGTTCACTCATCCGATTGGCTCCTATTTGAGGCGTCGTGCTTCCACGACGGTGATGTTCAGAAAAACGAATAGAACCATTACGGACACAAAGTAGAGCATGTCTCGCATGTCAAGGACACCTCGCTCAATGCTTTGAAAGCGGACGGCGAAACCTATGAACTTGGCAAAAGGCGACAACCATTCCGGAGTTGGACCTTCAACGTAGGCTGTACCAGCCAAAGCTAGGGGCAAGCTGACTATGAACGTTGCCAACAAGGCGATCACCTGTTCTCGAGTAAATGAACTCATGAGCAGACCCACTGAGCAATACGCTGCGCCCATCAAGAAAGCACCAACATAGCCGCCAATGATCGGCCCCCAGTCGAGCCCGATAACGGCCGCTTCGTTCACCGACCAAGGCACTGTGAGTGAAAGACCAAACGTGACGACAAGGATACTGAGCATGGCGGCGAATTTGCCCAGCACGACTTGCCATGCTCGCACTGGCAATGTCATCAGCGTCTCGATCGTCCCGCTCTTGTACTCCTCGGGCCACATGCGCATGCAAAGCATAGGCACGAGCACCCCAAGAGCGATCGGAAACACCGAGAAGTAAGCTGTCAAAGAGGCCTCTTGGGTCACAAAGAAATTGTCGCGTATTTGTCCCTGTGGGCCTTCACCCCGAAGGAAGAAGAACTTGAGGGCTGTTGTCACGAGGAAAAACCAGATGAAAATATAGGCGATGGGAGAGTTAAAATAGCTTCTCAGCTCCTTCCGCCAAATTGCAAGCATGCAGCTCACGACTCTTCTCCTTTATCGACAACGGACTCCGGCGAGTCTTCACTAGTGGCCATGACTGGGGCGGATGCGCTCGTTTCAGAACTAATTGTGAGTGCTTTGAAAACGTCTTCCAAAGTTTTCTTGGGGCGGACGATCTCAAACAACTCCCACTCCATCTTCTCAGCCAGATTGCAAATGGAAGTGACAAGTGAATTCGATTCATCGATATCGACGGTCAAACGACTACCACCGGTGATCACCTGGGAGTCAACGACTGCGTTCACACCAGCAAGGGATTCGACCGCTGGGCATGTGGCTTCAAGCGGAGCCCCGAGGGAAACTTCCAATCTTGGCTTTCCACCCAAATCCGTCTCAAGTTGGTCTGCGGTGCCATTCGCTACGATGACACCTTCATTGATAATGACAACACGACTACAGGTCGCCTCAACTTCACCTAGAATGTGACTTGAGAGGATGACTGTATTGCGCTCACCGATTTGATGAATGAGATTACGAATCTCGATGATTTGATTGGGATCCAAGCCGACCGTGGGTTCGTCCAGAATCACGAGTTTGGGGTCATGAATAATCGCTTGTGCCAGTCCAACGCGCTGACGGTAGCCCTTAGACAACGTCTTGATGCCCGAGGTCTTCTTGGGATCTAAGGCGCAAACACCAAGCACATATGCCAGTCGTTCAGAACGTGTTTTCCCCTTGAGTCCACGCACCTCGGCAATGAACTTCAAGTATTCGGTCACGGTCATGTCTTCGTACAAGGGGGCATGTTCAGGCAAATAACCAATGACTCGCCGCACCGCCATCGATTCCCTCACGACGTCATGATCGTCAACACGAACGGACCCGGAGCTCATGGTCATGAAACCGACAGCTATCTTCATGGTTGTCGTTTTACCCGCACCATTCGGTCCCAGGAAACCAACGATTTCACCCCGGGCGACGTCAAAACTGATGCCGCGCACCGCATGGAACGAACCGTAGTATTTGTGTAGATCTCTTACTTCAAGCATGATCCTCTTCCACAGCGTTGTCTCTCACCAAGAACTCTTCAGTAACATCTTCTCTTTCTTCCTCGAAGCAAACGAGGGTGTCAACACGGGATCCACGTGGCCCGCGTGACAAATCTTCCTTCATCAATTCAAGGTCCTCGTTGTGGCCAACGAAGAACGCTTCAACATGTCCATTGGCGAGATTCCTCACCCAGCCAGTTAGCCCCAGAGCTTGAGCACGTTTTCGAGTAAACCAGCGAAAACCAACACCTTGGACTCGACCCGTTACAATCGCCCGAAATCCATGCGCTTCGCTCATCATTTGAATGCTGTCATTCTGCCTTTGAGATTGCCCACCACCACGATGCCATCGATCAAGACAGGTTGGAATCTACTTGCATTACCGAATTTTTGTTGCCACTTGATCGCGCCGTCTTGGGGGTCGATGGCATAGACGACTGCCTTGTCGCATGTCATATAGATCAACTTCGGCCCGACACAAGGTGCAACAGCGCCTTGGCCAGCCAATTTGACATTCCAAACCAAATCGCCCGTCACCCCGTGGTAGGCGTGCAGTTCGTTCCGGGCATGAACAAGAATGTTATCGCCGCTGAGAGCTAGGCTGTGGGATGCAGCCTTGGTGATTTTTTTCGTCCAACGCATCTCTTCTTCAACAAGATCGAAGCAACAAAACAGGCCGCCTGACGCGGTAAAATAGGCGCAGCCAAAAGCGATCAAGGGCGTGGACGCTGAGACGTGATTGATGGGGAGGCGGCTGGTGGCCTCACCGCTTCTTAGATCAACGATGTGGAGAAAACGATCGTGGGCAGGGAAGATCGCCGTGTCTGGGCCTAAGAATGCACAACTAGATCCGAGCATCTTGGCCGAGGTCCAATAACGCCAAAGCTCCTTGCCATTGTTCTTGTTGAAGGCAAAGAAATTACCATCAGTACAATTGACAAATAGTCTATCCCCGTGAATCCGCGGCGATGACATG
>JAJRYU010000283.1 GCA_024275615.1 Planctomycetota bacterium | reverse complement strand
TACCAACGGCGAAATCAAGGTTTTTGATCTCGCTATGGACGAGGGCTCGGATCAAAGCTCCAGACCGAGGCTCGTTCCAAAAACGGAATTCGTCCATTCCGCCTTGCCATCCTTTTAGAGTGTTGCTTCCCTGCCCTATTTTCCATGCAGTCGTCTGGGTGTAAACGATCGGCGCGAGCACCGCGCCGGTAAAGACAAGTTCACCATCAAAGTAGGTCCTTATCTGGGCCGCAGCAGAGTCATAAACGATCGATACCATGGTCCATTTCTGCAACGGAATTGGGGGCGAGATGAAACCCAAGAAGCCGATCGTGCCCAATAGGACTCGATATTTCTTGTCCACAATGTTGTAGTCAATCCGGCAATCGAATTGGATTCCAGCAGAAAAGAAGGTCCGGGACGTCGGGTTGACATTGAGGGGTGGAACGGGATCAGGATAAAGAGCAGCCTCAATGGTGAAATCGCCTGAGTGAGGTAAGAGCGTACTCAAACCGACGAAGTCTGGTGTGAATGATCCCGGGAACCATGTGGCATTGCCCAAATAGGGCGTTGTCGTGTTCCAACTATTGCCATTGTTAAGCACGGGAACCGTCGTTGGAAGGCCAGGACTGGCAAGATCAGCTGTTGCTACCCCTGCTCCTTCATTGAAGGGCAAGTAAAGCACTTGGGGCAGTTGAGCCTGGGCCACTGTGTTGAGAAGCAAAAAGCACAACCCAAAGCACAGCGTGCTCTTGTTCCATCCCCATCGCGAGGGTTGACAATTCATATTCTCTCTCAAGGTATCGTTACCATTACGGTTCTTGACTTGAGGTGAGCAAGGGGGTTGGGCATTAGGTGCCATGAACCTGGTTCCTAATCTTCTAGTCCAGAAAGATTCCTCTCGGGGATATCCTCGTCTCGATTTTGTGGTCTTGACGACGCCGTCATTGGCAACAGCGTAATTCAGCAAGAAGACCCTTGTCAAACCAATTCTCGACCTAGGCAATTGCGTCTACCCTGCTGGAATCAACACCTTGTCGGGCAACGTTTTACGTCGATCCACAACGACATTGGGTGCCATGAAATAGGCGCAGTGGTAAAACATCGGGTCTTGGGGGGTGGCGCGCGCACGCCACCCTTTGGATTTGTGGCGGCTCATGATCGAAGGGGACGGAGGAGCACCTTTGGTTTTTGTGGGCAGCTCATTGGCGGACGAGTTACTCGTGGAACTCGCAAATCCGTCCGCCCTCCGGTTCTTGACTTGGGATGAGCGAGGGGCTTGGGTTGTCGGTTGGGCATTAGCTGCCATTAACCTGGCATCTTGCCCGATTGCGGGGCATCCCGACTCCCTCGGGCAAGATCACCAAAAGAGCAACTGCACGGCATTGCTCAGTGAAAAGTAAGGTGCGGTTGGCAATCCCATGACAGCTTGGAAAGTTCCGAATGGGAATCGCCGTATATTCGGAAAGGGAAAAGGCGGCATCGGCGCTTGTAGCAATAACATCCCCGTGGCGTCCGTGTAAAACAAAAAGTCGAGTCCCGTCGTGGGCGCGAAACCGTTGCCCCACACAGTCAGTGCGGTTGGAAAACCGGTGAATGGATCGATCGGTGCCCCGATGTCCATCTGGCCAATATTTGGGTACGTGGCTCCTGCCACATTCAAATCACCGGAGAGCAGAAGTACCGGCTGCAACGGCAGTGCGGAAAACACGAAGTCGAGCACCGCTACGCCGAACGAATCTGCCGAGATCTTTCTGTAAGGCCCAGGTTCTCCAGACGAGACCTCTTGGATGTGATCGTTTGTTGACAAGCTGATGTCAAGGGTTGCTGTGCTTTGAGGCGATTGCCCAAACAGAGGCAGGGCTTCATCGATAATTGACACGTCATCGACGCTCAAGACACTCAGACCACCAGCATTGCCAGTAAAACGAATGTAGATGACATCGCCAATCATGGGTGTCAGGTCGAAGCGTTTGAGGTGCCAAACGTCGGGACCGGAATTCATGAGTGGCGCCATGGCTGGCGTGACTATTCCCGTTGTCACGGAAACGACATCGACTTGAAGCGTCCCAAGGGGGGCGAATGAAAAGAACTGTTCTGCGTTGACATAGAACGCCAACGTTGGGTTCACAATCCCGTTCAGCTCGATGCACGGTGACTCCAAGATTCGGGTACCAGCACCGACGTCCGTTGAGGCAAAGATCGTGTTGCCACTAGTATGGTCGGACTCTGTGTAGATGCCGGGCTGAGAAATGCCAGCGGGGGGCTGGTATGCAAAGGTCCAGAATGAATTTGCCCAGCCATATGGAGGTGTAGTGACAGGTGTCGAAAATGGGATCACAACAGAATCAAATGTCTCGGTCCATGGGAATTCCGAGACCAGTCCAGGGCCACCACCACGAAAAGGCAGCTCCAGTTGGTCGTTGAGCACTTGCGTATCGCCGGGCAAGGACACGGTCACCCGAACTTGATGTGATCCAATAGCTTGCAGGTCGGCAGTCGCTGTAAACGTATAGGGCATGCAATCTCCGGGATTGAGATCTGCTGTGGTCGTCACGAATTCAGTTGCAATGAGCGCTCCATCAACATGGAGCGAGACCGGCAGGACTGCACCTGAAAAAATTGTGGTCGTTCCGGGATTGCAAATCTCCACTGTCACGGTTTCTGCCGCACTGAAGTATTGGCACCTTGCCAAAGACTGGGGCGGTGAGAGAATCTGGCCAATGCCAAGATCAAAGGCTGAGATCTCGCCAAGAGACGCTGCTCGGATCAGGCCAGGTGACCGCACGTGATTCCAAACACGAAACTCATCGATCGCCCCTTCCCAGTTGTTCATCATCGAAATCGGATGCATCCCAATGACCCAAGGCCCGCCTGGGCCAATGAATAGGGGCGCAAATATCTGCTTTGTCTCGACGAGGACGCCATCAAAATACTGGCGAATCATCCCCGTTGCGGCCTCGAAAGAAAGTGAGATGAATGTCCAGACGTTTCGAGGAACCGGTGTTGTCATGGGCATTCCTGCAATCCAAATAACGTATTCGCCTGCTAGGGTCGAATTAAGCCAAATGGCATAACTTGCGGAATCGTGCACAATGTCCAACCGAGGAGAGGAGGAAATTGATGCGGGTGCCGGAAAGACCGCAAACTCAAATGTGAAATCAAAACTTGAAGTCCATGTCCCACCAAGTTGCACAACATCATTGGCTCCGGATCCCGGTTGCCAAGCCGCCGCCCCGAAGTAGGGAGACACGGTATTCCAGTTATTGCTGTTTCCCAGCATCGGATTGGAATTGGGGACACCGGGACTCGCGAGATCAGCTGTGGAGGCCCCAGTCCCCTCGTTGAAAGGGAGGTACATCACTTGTGGCAATTGGGAAGGACAACTTACGGAGAATAGGGCGACACACACAAAAACCGCCGAATGACCAAGCAAGTGTCGGCTTCGATTCCCGATTCGGGTCCAAATGCTCTTCTTGTTTGTCCGCATAACCGATTCTCTCCAGGGCTTACGCGCCGGGATAGAAGCTACGGTCTCTGAACAAGAAACGTAACCTCTCCTCCCAAATACGTCTGATCAATAAGGCTACTATAGCCTTGAGGTAGGAGCTCTGGAAGAACTCGAAGCGCAGTCTCTTTAGTAAGAGTCCGTTCCCTTCAAAGTCGATTCGACAGAACCAATCTGCGAGGCTTGACCGCAGTGCCCAGGCCCTGAAGAGGCAAGCTCTAGCAGACTTGATAACTTCCACAAGGGACGTCACTTAGGATGGAGCGGAAATTCACCGTTCCAACAATGTAGGGAAGGGGTTTATTCGTCCGTTGATCCTATCACCCAAGTCTCACAATCCACCCATTCACAAACCCAAGTTTTCTTCTTGCACAAAAGCGGGGCCCACAGGTAGCCTTCATTTCGCGCAGAGCAATTCCTGGTTGAACTTGTTCATCCCGAGCTCCTTGCCTTCGGCAGAGGATCGCAGCCGTATTCTCGACTCAAGGAAGATGCGTGCCGCACTTTCGAACGCCGTTGAGTTGGTGCAGTGGTAGAATGTTGGGGCTTGGGGTGGCGGTTGGGTGCGCTTGGGATTTTGGATTTGTGGAGGCCCATGATCTAAGGGGACGGAGGGGCACCTTTGGTTTTTGTGGGCAGTTGATTGGCGGACGAGTTACTCGTGGAACTCGCAAATCCGTCCGCCCTCCGGTTCTTGACTTGGGATGAGCGAGGGGCTTGGGTTGTCGGTTGGGTGCTAGGTGCCATTGACCTGGGTCTTAGTCTTCGGAGAAAACAAGAATGACTTATTCAACCGTGAAATCAGCGCTGGTAAGACGCCTTGCACTTGTCGCTTTTGGGTTACTCTGGTCGACGGCATCGGCAAGCGCCCAACTTCCTCAAGTGTTTTACTTGCCCTTTGACGAAGGAGCAGGGACAAGCACCGCTGACATAGCAGTCCCAGGTCTTGCTGGCACCAATGCCGTGCTCACCAATGCCAATAATTGGAATTTGGTGGATCCTTATTTGGGCAACGCGGCTTGGGAACCGGGCCAGGGAGTGCTTGACATCATAGACCTCGGAACTGGCCACGCATCAACAGGCGGTTTCACATTCGAGTTTGCCTTGTACCCGAGTCCCGACCCAAACGCCTTGCCCCCTCGCATGGACGTTGTCGGCGATAATTCACTTTTTGCGATTACGCTGCTTCGTGGGAATGACGGCCAGTACTCGTTTCGTTTTGGTAGTTCGCCGGTCAATTTTCCTATCGGTCCGGCGATTCCATTGAATCAATGGACATTTGTTTCGATCGTCTATGAACCAATTCTCAACTTGGTTTTCCTCTATTTTGACGGCATGGTTGTGGACTCGCTCTTCCCGCCGTTTTCGCCCTGGGGACCATTCGCACTCAACAGCAGCGGCTTTTGGCAGATTGGTCGCAAACCTTTTACGTCGGTGCATTCCTGGGAAGGCTCAATCGACGAATTCAGGGTCTGGAATACGGCCCGCTCCCCGGGACTTGTTCGTCTGGCTTCCAAGGTCAACCTGATCAATGGCGGTATTGATGTGGGTGCTGGCGATATTCTTGTGCCTCCACGTAGGTTGGGCTACTGCCAATATTATTCCACCACAGAAACGCTTACCGTCGAAGTTTGTAACCCTGGGCTCACTCCCATCATCGCTGGCTCAGCCATTCCTCTCACCGCGTCAGTGGATGGCCAGTTGATGCTCTCCGAATCCGTGATTCTTGCTAGTGATCTCAACCCTGGTGACTTCATCTTCTACACGTTTGCCGGCACGCTTGATCTATCTCCTGAAGGCCTCCACATAGTCCGCATCGAGACCACCTATCCCGGCGACTCTCAGCCTGCCAACAATGCGTTTGAACTTGATTTTCGCGGTGGGGGGCCAGGGGTGGTTTCTGAGTTTCCTTGGTTGGAGACGTTTGACAACTTCAATGTTCCATTCGTTTCGGGAACAATCATCCCTTCCAACGGTTGGAACCAGCGCCAAGGCGAGCTGGATGCCTTTGGAAATGAAGAGGATTGGGGGTTTTTTCACACGCCATCTCCTCAGGTCCCTCAACCGCTCATTTACCCTGACAACGATCACACTTCAGGGACCACCTCTGGCGTGTACGCGACTTCAGGTTTCGCGGTTCAGACAATCACTTTGGAAAGCCCCTGCATCGAACTTTTCGGCCTCACCAAACCCACTCTGTCTTTCTATTACAATCTTGAGAAGGTCTTTTCGAGCTCTCCAAATGGACAGTTGGAAGTTGAAGTGCAGTCGGTGACCCTTGGCACCACCACGACAGTTTTTGGGCCGGTGAGCAGCAACGGACCGGATCTTTGGCAACTGAAGAGAATCGACCTCACCCCTTGGTTGGGACAAACGATTCATATCAATTTCAGAGGTTCTGGCGGCAACACCAACATGGTCAGCATCGACGATGTTTCCATCTTTGATGAAGTGACACCTCAGCCTGGTCAAGCACCTAGGCTCATGCTTGCCACTTTGGATATAAGTGGCACAACCAATCTCGGTGGTGCTACCAACGCCAATGTCCAAGAGGTTACCTCCGGCGAGGGTGGCCCTTATCGCAAAACGGCCTACAGTCCATCCGTCATCAGTTTCGATTTTGAAGGTTTGCCTTTGCAACCGATCTTGCTGATCTCTGGCGACCTCAATGTCACCAATGCCACCTATGGCACGATCGGTCAGATGGATATCGGCGGGCCTCTTGATCCGGCTTCAGGGGTTCCGGCGAACCTTGTTGTGTGGGGCAACGGTTTTGCCCCAGTGAACACGGTTGATAACTTGTTCTACACCGATGCCACAGGCTCTTTGTCTTTGCAAGTTGTCATGCCACTTCTGACCACACCGACGTTTCCAACTTTCATTCTTCATGGCACGTCCTTTGGAACGTTCCAGGCTTTGATGGCTCTTCCGACCGCCCCTTATGTCGCCCTTTCGAATGCCGTTGAGTTAGTGCAGTGGTAGAATGTTGGCGGTTGGGTTTTCGGTTGGATGCGCTGGGGGTTTTGGATTTGTGGAGGCTCATGATCGAAGGGGACGGAGGAGCACCTTTTGTTTTTGCGGGCAGTTGATTGGCGGACGAGTTACTCGTGGAACTCGCAAATCCGTCCGCCCTCCGGTTCTTGACTTGGGATGAGCGAGGGGCTTGGGTTGTCTAGTCATCGAGAGCATCATCGCCGAGGATTTCGCGAATAGCCTGGTCGATGGCGGGGTCATTCCATTCTTCGACTGCGGGCACGTAGCCTTCAACAGTTTGGACGTAGGGACAATCGGCGGGGAATATCCCTGCCTTCACGCCTTGGGGCACTGTCATGCAACCGGGTTCCGCGACATGTCGATCTTCGTAGACGCCGCACTGCATGGTGTCCTTGTCGAGAAACCGACAGTATTTTTTCGACATGTAGATAACGTCGTCGATATCGACTTTTTCAGTGCAGCATTTGCCACACTTGCGACACAGGGCTTCCCAAACTTCCAGTGGCATGTCTTGTGGTTTCATAGGTCTTCTTTGATGGGCATGTTTGGGAAGATCGACTCAATGGCGAAATCTTGGGCCGTCAGTTTCGCTTGCCCATTGATATCAAACTCAACCGGGCCCATGGCCACACGTCGCAACTCACCCTCTTTACTAAACCAATACCGGGCACGATGCTCCGTCATGGGTCCCCCGAGTCTTACCTTCCACAATTCTTGGTCAACACCCTCTTTCACCTTGCCGACGAGCTCCAGCGCTTCTGGGTGCTTGAGACCCTCCTCCAAACTAGCCAGGATCGTCTCCCAACTGAGCATGGCCATATTCACGTAGGGGTTTTCGCGCACCGCAGTCAAGCTCATGATCTTGGCCGACTCATCGCCCTTTTTCCAAATATAGCCACTCTTACCGTCGAAGCCGACTTGAAGCAGGGTTTCACTGTCGTTCTCGCTGGTCAGCCGCAGATGAAAGAGACCTTGTGGCCCTGTTCGCAACCGACAATGGGTTTGGGACATGAGATCACCGAAATCCGAATCCATGACACCAACGAGCGCGCCGAGGATCGGAAGTTTGACTTCGGCTTCCAGAAACCGATTCGTCAGCTGACGCTGGGCTCCTTCAATCAGCTCCGGTGCACCAGGGTCCCCGGACATATAGGTGCGTAGGAACAAGAACAATGCGGCAAAAAGCGTAAGGCCAACGCTCGCTGCCAGAATGAGCGAAGGTCTCTTTCGAGTGGAACGATTGATCTCACTGCGCCTGCCCTGCATCGTGCTCTCCCGAACGATCCGTTCAACGACAATGTCCTCGTCTAAATCGTTTGGGGAGTGAATCATTTGCGAATCGCTATAAAAGTTCTGCAATTCCCGACTGGCGCGCTTCAGTCGCTCAAGACGTTCCCGCAAATCGGCGGAGCCAGCCAATTCACGGTCAAGGTCAGCACGGGCTTGGGAATCAAGCTCGCCATCGAGATAAAGACCTAAACGAATGTCGATTTCTGGCGTGCTCATGAGATACTCTCGCCACGGTCAAGGTAGGGTTTCAGAATCCGCTGCAAGGCACCGCGCCCCCGATGAATCCAGATTTTGACTTCGCCCAGGGAAGCCTCCAAGACCTCGGCGATGCCAGCATAGGACATCTGCTGATATTCGCGCAAATAAAGCGCCGCGCGATGGCTGGGCGGGAGCTGCCACAAGGCCGCCGAGATCATTTCACCGAGCTCCTGACTGGCGAGCGACTGCTCAGGCATGGCGGTGTGAGGATCGGCGAAAGACAGCGAAGAACCGTCTTGGGTTTCCGGCATGACTTCAGACAAAGAGGGATGAGGTTTTTTGCGATTGAGTTCGTTGATCGCCAGATTGCTGACCACGCGGAAAAGGAAAGTCTTGAATTGCGCGCGGCGTTCGCAGCGCTCTCTGGCAACGTAGATGTTGACAAAGGCTTTTTGCACAACGTCTTCGGCCTGATGGTCGTCAGCCAAGATCTGCCGCGCAAACAGATAGGCAGCCTGGTAGTGACGGCGGACGATCTCCTCATAGGCGCCCGCCTCAGTGCCGCCTTGTTCAAGAAGATCCCATTCATCCATAAGTCGCGCCGATCCTCGTTAAGTCGATAAGGATCATAGCGTTCACGCGTCTTGGTCGAAAGGTTCTTCCCGCCAGGGTCTGTCATCGTGATGAATGCCCTCGCTCTCACCAAGATATATTTTCGGGCCCAAGGCCAAACACGGACCGGTCTCGCAGCACGTGAGACAGTGAACGGGCTGGACAAAGGAACTGAGCCCCAGGGCTTCCATCTCCGGCTCAATTTGAGCCCAAAGAGCTTGGGCGCCGTTTCCAGTGCAGCTGATGCTGACACAGCGATGGATAATTGTCCCCTCGGAAGAGAGGCAGAGCTCATCCACCCAACTGGCCACTTTCTGAATCTCGGTTGGATCGTGATCGAGGACTCGGCCGATCACCTGGCAACAGGCTCGATCCAAGATAGCCCCATTGCGCTTGAGGCGCATGAGTGTCAATAGGACAGGAAATCGGGTGTCAAGTCCGACAACAGTTTCTACCACCTCAACAATCTCAGCGGTCTCTGCCAAGATTAACTCCCCCAGTCGATTTCATTCGTGTTGATCACACGATAGCCGCAATCGGGTCGTTCAGAAAGGGGTATCAGCTACCAAAGACATCATCGAGGTTGGCTTTACCTGCCGCAGCAAAGTCTTTGTCCAATTCGATTCTGTGACCTGATCGGTCAGTCTTAGCTTGATTGGCGAAGAGCTCTGTGAGCTGCTTCGCGGCTTCGCTGGTATAGAGCCGAATCATGCCCAGTTGAGTCTGATCATCGAAAATGACCGTCAAGATCGTCCGGTCGTCAATCAAGGTCAGCTGTAAATTGTCACGCTGGCCTTGGTGGAACATGACTGAGAACTCGTCCTCACCCACCATCCGGGCCATCTCCCGAGTCGCCGCGAATGAGCCAGCAACAAGGGCGGAAAGTGAATCTGTGTCAAATGAACGGACCGCACCTTCGCGCGCAACCATG
>JAJRYU010000282.1 GCA_024275615.1 Planctomycetota bacterium | reverse complement strand
TTTACCGTTGGCGATGAATGGACGACGGCGAAGGGGAACGGGGCGCCGACCTCAGTCAGTGCGCGGGGTGTGACTGCTGGGCGCCTCGTGGCTGGACGAGCGTTTCCTCTAGAGCTGAAATCACCGGCAGGACAAGAAATGCTTGTCGAGGTCGGAGGGCGGGACCAGATTCGTTGGACACCTGATGAAAACTCAGTGAGCTCTGTCTGGGTTTATCTCACGGTTTTGTCTGCCGCTGACACCATCCATGTCAAGGACGCCAAGGGCCAATCCGTTGCCCAATTCGACCTTGAGCCCATGGCGGCTGAGGAGAGTTTGGTCCTATTCTTGAAGAGCCCGCTCTTGTCAATGAACAGCAAGTGGCAAGGTGTGGCCCCCAGTGATCTTTCACCATTTGCGTCCCCTTTGGGCTACGACCCCTTCAGCGGCGTTGTCTGTCCGGAATCTCTGTATCTTGGTCTTGGCTCACGTGAAAAATCAGCCTTGGAATCGTGGGTGAGCTCCGGGGGGCATTTGGTTTTGCTCCAGTCGGTTGAAAGAAAGACTAGCAAACTTGGATTGGGGATCATTTTTCAGAGCGACACTCAAGCCCTGCCCAAGGACTTTGGGCCGGTTTCCCGGGGACGACGGCAAGACGAAGCCAACCTCTATTCCAATTTTGCTCTGCCGAATTGGGGAGAGGTCAATCTCCTTGGCCTGGTATTGTTTATTGGCATCTATCACGCTGTCTTCTATGTGATCTTCCTTCTGCCGCTGGTGTTTGACTCGAGGAAATCACTGGCAGTCTATTTGACGTCCGTCGGATTCGTACTCTCCCTCGTTGTCGGAGGTGCTTACTACGTCCTCAAAACCGAATTTTTGGCCGAGAACCAAGTCCTTCAACAAAACCTATGTACTTGGCGGATGACCGCAGAAAAAGAAGGGGCTGTAGAACTCAGTCAGGACAGTTGTTTTGCTTCTTTCAACGGCAATCCGGAATCCCTGGTCTTCAGTGCAGAGAACGCCCCTCGTTTGGTCTATCCTCCCGGTTTTTTGCGTGGTGCACAGATGGAAATCTCTGCCGCTGGCGATCAAATCACTGTAGATGACCTGACTTTGGATCGTTTCAACGGCAAACAGGTCGTGAAAATGAGCAAGAGAGCCCCGTTGCCATTTGCCGTCGAGGTCAAGGGCCGTCGGGTTCGACTGCGCCCTAAGGCGGGAGTCGCTGATGAATTCGGACTCATGACTGCGTCACGGCTTTCGGCCTTTTATCGCCAAGATGGCAAGCTCTATCCTGCGACCATGGAAGGCGATGTCATCTCTGTGAGTTCGGTCCCTGATTCTCTGGTCTGGCAGGGTGTTATCCCGGAGACTCTTCGGGCTGCTAACGCAGTTCCATTTCTGCGATATAGTCTAGGACGAAACACACGAAGGGAGGAATGTGTGCTTGTCGTCCTTCTCGACGGTGCCCAGAGTCTTCATACTACAGGGCGATATTTGGCTCGCCGCGATATTCTGCAGATCTTGCTCATTCCCCTCAATCTCAAGCCATAGAGTCCTAAGTGACCTGTGCCAATAGATTTAGATGCGATCGCATAGACGATCTGCAGAGATTCTCTTCCCCAAGAGAGATTTTGTGGCCGTATGCGGCGGGCCATCCGGTGGTTTTCTCAGAGATGCATACTCCACCATTGAAGCTCACGTCGACCCTGCTATCATCCTCGTCCCATCCAGGGCGAAGGTACGTCTGTGGTTGGTGAAACGCATTTCCAGGAAAGACCTGCGATGAAGACCTTTATGGCAAAAGAGCACGAGCTCGAGCGTGAGTGGCACATTGTCGATGCATCGACAATGCCACTTGGACGGCTCGCCTCTAAGATTGCTCAGATTCTGATGGGCAAACACAAGCCCACATACACTCCCCACACCGATACCGGCGATTTTGTTGTTGTGATTCACGCATCAAAATCCGTCCTGACCGGCAAGAAGGCCGAAACCAAGGTCTACCGCCATCATACCCAGTGGGTAGGTGGTTTGAAGGAGATCTCCTATGCCCAGATGCTGGAAAGGCATCCGGATAGGGTTATCCGCCTTGCGGTTCGCCGCATGCTTCCCAA
>JAJRYU010000281.1 GCA_024275615.1 Planctomycetota bacterium | reverse complement strand
CCGCCGCAACCAAGAATCGACCGTTTCTGGCCAAGATAGGATTGCGATTCCAACCTCGATTGAGCGCCGCGTCTCCCAGGGGACCCGATGACGTAATTTTGCGCCGTGGGTAGTTAATGAGGAATCGTGGTCGGCCGGTGTCAGCCTCCAAGGCAACAATGTGCCCCAGATTGTCACATGAAATCAAAAAACCGCCCAGCAGAGCCAAAGGTAGAGAACCAAGCCATCGACGAGGATGAGGAATCTCACCAGCATTGTTCCGGTAGCGTAGGGGAACCCCTGTTCCCACGTGGATAGCCCACAAGACATGCCCCGCGACGCGGTCAAATGCCAGAACATAGGACCCGACATCATCTTCGGTGTCCGTAGCCGTCAAGTAGACCGTGCTTTGAGATATGAGCGGGGCTCCGTCGAAGAGCAACTCTGGGAATCTGGGACCAAGGTCCCATCCGTCCCGCTGCCAGATCACAGTACCGTCCTTGGCGTTCAATAAGCTGAAACGACGCTTCGATGATCCTGTTTGGGTGTCACGAAAACCGCTGACAAGACCGTAGGATCCTTGCGAGAGTGCGCCACGAAGATCATCAAACCATCGATCGTTCATGAGCGGCAACTTGTTACCGCTTGAGTGAATGCCAAAGTCAAGCTGCCATTTCTTGCGTCCGGTATTCAAATCGAGACAGGTGACACCTTGGCGATCGTGAAAAATGACTCCGTTGTTGTCGACTTGGGGGGTCGCCAGTGCCTGCCTTTGTTCTGCTGATTCCAGCCAAATGTTGTGGCTCCACAAAACCGTCAGAGGACCCTGGGGAGCCCGCCAACCGATTCTTCCAGGGAGATTTGGCAGCCCAGACGGACCACTTGGCGAAGGCTTCACTTGGGATTGTAGAGATCTGAGAAAGGCCGCAAGCGCCTTGGTTTGCCCGCGGATTGCGATGGTCGTTTCAGACGATACTGATGCAGCAATTTCTGCGAGGGCATCCATGTCATTGTTGAGCACTAAGGCGAGTCCGAGGCGGACTTGGAGACGGGCTCGAGTCTCTTGATTCTCGAGCCAATTCAAATCGAGAAGGTCAGCAAAAAGCCGTGCGGCCCGGGCTCCTTCCCCAGATTCGAGAGCGTGCTCACCACGTTTCCCCAACGCCAAGAGCCCAGATTCGGTGGCGCCGTACTGTCTCCACACACGTTCCAGGGCTTGAATACTGCCGATGGCCTCCGCCTCGGCAAGGTCAGCTTGTGCTTGTGGACCATAGATTGATCGATAAGCCGCCCTTATTTCCTTCGATTCACCTCGAATTCTCCGAGCGAGATGGTAGCTCGCGGCATGAAAAAGTCCGTCGATATGGGCATCGGGAATCAGATTCCAGACCGGCCATCTTGTTGCATCTTGAGTATTCGCCTGTTGGGGATCTAAGTCGCCGTCGATGATTTTCTGGACAAGCAAGACCGCCTCTCGGCGTTTTCCGGATTTGAGTGCTTTTTCGAGAGCTGCGGTTTGTTCGACGAGACCAACGTTGCGCCATTCCAGTCGAGCCAGCCGCGCTTCTTCCTGAGCTAAAATCCCATGACCGCTCCACAGGAATATGAACAAACCGAGGGTCACTCGAGTGGCGATTCTACTCCCCGGACCATGGGTCAACGTCCAGATTCCCCGTCAATGACCTTGAATTCAAGAGGACGACCGTAATTCTGCTGCCGCATGAATCGTTCTGTGGCAAAGGGGTCGGTTCCGAGAGTGGCGGATTGAGTATCGAGCCAGTGCAGTTGCCTGCTAATTTTCTCATGAGAGGTGGCCAAGGCCCGCCGTTTCTTGCGTTGAATCTCAAGTTGGTTCTGGGCTGGCACGGTACGGAGAGCGTAGATCGCAACGACAAGCCCCAGCGTCAAAAACGCGAAAACCAGCGTTGTGCGCTTTGTCCTGTGGTGATCTTGCGCCCGTGTCATATCTAAGGTTGGCCGTAAGTCGATGCTTCGCCCAATTGCTCCTCAATTCTCAGCAGTTGATTGTATTTGGCGACCCGATCCGTTCGACACAAGGATCCGGTCTTAATCTGCCCGGCATTCAAAGCCACCGCCAAGTCAGCAATGGTTGTGTCTTCTGTTTCACCACTGCGGTGGGAAATGACCGTGCCATAATCATTGGCCTGCGCCAATTGTACGCAGCTTATGGTCTCGGAAAGAGTGCCGATTTGATTGATCTTGATGAGAATGGCATTGCTTATGTCCTCGTCAATTCCTTTTCTCAGTCGTTTGGAATTGGTGACAAAGAGATCGTCGCCAACGAGCTGAACACGGTCCCCGATTTCTTCCGTCAATTTCTTCCAGCCGTCCCAATCATCTTCGAAAAGCGGATCTTCGATCGATTCGATCATGGGATACTTTTCTAACCAACGATCGTAGAATTCGATCAAGTCATCGACGCTTTTCTCTGGCTTTTCCTCGGCACCCAAATAGTAGAGACCATCGCGATAAAACTCATTAGCGGCACAATCGAGGCAGATGGTGACGTCTTCACCAGGTGTGTAGCCTGCTTGTTCGACGGCTCTCAGGATGTACTCAATAGCTTCTTCGTTGCTTCTGAGATTTGGTGCGAAGCCGCCCTCATCGCCGACGGCTGTGCTGAGGCCAGCAGCGGCCAAAACCGTCTTCAGGGTGTGAAAAACTTCGGCACCAATGCGGAGACCCTCACGAAAACTCCTTGCCCCCGAAGGCGCAATCATGAATTCTTGGATATCAACGTTGTTGTCGGCATGGGCGCCGCCATTGAGGATGTTCATCATGGGGATCGGTAAAGTGCGGGCCCCGACACCCCCTAACCAGCGCCACAATGGTAAATTGTAAGCGTTCGCCCCAGCGTGAGCGACAGCACAACTCACTCCAAGGATCGAATTGGCCCCTAATCGTTGCTTATTGGGGGTCCCGTCCAGGTCGATCAAGCAGGCATCCACCAAGCCTTGATCTTCCACCGGCAGGCCGAGAATAGCTGGCGTGATCTCTTCATGGATCAATTTGACTGCGTTTTCAACACCTTTGCCGCCATACCGTTCGCCCCCGTCTCGTAATTCGTGGGCTTCGTGTGCACCCGTACTTGCGCCAGAAGGTACAATCGAACGACCAACGACGGAATTTTCGACCTCAACTTCAACTTCGACTGTAGGGTTGCCACGAGAATCAAGGACTTCGCGAGCAGAGACACCGGTGATGGAATACATGTTGCGTTTCTCGAATGGTCGTCTAGACAGACCGTCCTATGGGGCGGATAAGAAATTTTCCTATCCCCTTTATGTCTAAAGGTTTCCACTCTGTAAAGGACTGCTTGAGAAAACTCGCTTTCAGGCTGAGATTTCTTCTTCAAACAGGGAGCGAAAAGGGGGAGGCGGACGGCAATCTGTTTCCGAATTCGACCTCTTTTGCCGCGCCAATGATACATTGCCGTGTTGGTGGTTTTGTCGGAGCTCTTGTTAGGCCATAATCAGGCTCGCTGCATTTTGATGGTCCATGAGGATTGCTGTTGATGAGAAAGCCGTTGAAGTCCATGGTCGCCTTGCCGACGTTAGTCACCCTTGGCAACACGTTTTGTGGTTTTCTCGCCGCGACCTATCTAGTTCAAGCAGCCTTGCATTTTGGTGCGTCAGCCGGACTCGGCCAAACTCAGCCAGAATTCTATGAATATCTGGTGCGCGCAGTCTGGGCCATGCTCTTGGCCATGGTCTTTGACTTCATGGACGGAAAAGTCGCCCGGCTTACCGGTTGTGAGAGTGAATTCGGCGTGCAGATCGACTCCTTGAGCGATTGTCTTTCTTTTGGTGTTGTTCCGGCTCTGATGTTCAAGGTTCTAGCTGAATACGAGTTTGGCATGTCGCCGAAGGCGGCTCTAGTCTTGGCGTGCTTCTATCTTTTTGGCGCAGTTCTTCGTTTGGCTCGTTTCAATTTGGAGGCCGACTTGGAGACGGACGACCACAAGAGTTTCAAAGGTCTACCCAGCCCGGCAGCAGCAGCGGGTGTCGCTTCGATCGTCTATCTCTACGCTTCAAGACGTTACGACAGCGATTGGGACAGCGCGATCGCCACATCTTTCCCTTGGATTGTGACCAGTCTCGGTATTCTGATGTGGACAAAACTCCCCTACATTCACTTCGCCAACACACTTCTCACCGAGAAACGCCAACCGTGGCAACTCTTGGTGATCATTGGCGGAATCGGCGTGGTGGCGACCGAACCGGAAATTTCTATTCCTGCCCTGATGATGGCCTACGCCATCTCAGGACCGGTTCTCTATATTTGGAATTTGCTCACGGGTCAATCGACGGTGGATGGAGAGTCACTTCTTTGAACGCTCCGAAACATGACCTCATCTTGCTGGGGCTGGGTTCCAATTTGGGGGACCGTCGCGCTCACTTAGCTGCCGGTGTCAGCGCTCTTGGTGCCTTGCCGGGCATCGAGATTCGGCAAGTAAGTCGTCTCTATGAAACGGCGGCTTGGGGCGGACCCAAGGGGCAAGGCCCCTTCCTCAATGCCGCCTTGACTCTGCAATCACGACGGCTCTCGCAGGTTGAACTGCTTTCTGCCATACTGGCCATCGAGGCTGAAGAGGGTCGAGTCCGCGATGTCGCGAACGGACCAAGGACTTTGGACATTGACATTCTTCTGTGTGGCGAACGAGTCATCGCCAAGGAGCGATTGGTTGTTCCCCACGTCGCCATGCACGAACGTAGTTTCGTTCTCCAGCCTGCCGCAGAGGTTGCCGGATTCATGCGTCACCCGCTCTTGGCTGTGACTGTGGCCGAACTCGCGCATGAGGTTGGCATGGACGGTTTGCTCGCAGTGATTTCAGAACGAGGTTGGTTTCATGCTCTCGGTCAATCGACGTGCAAATGATGTTCGCACCCTGGTCGCTGACTGGCGCTCAAGCGGGCACACTGTAGGTTTTATACCCACCATGGGAGCCCTTCACGAAGGCCATGGATCCCTCATCCGTGCGTCTTTGGACCAATGCGACCGAACCCTGGTCTCGATCTTTGTCAATCCACTACAGTTTGACCGAGACGAGGATTTGGCGACTTATCCCGTCGACAGTCGGGCAGACCAGAATTTTGTCGCAGACCTTGGGGCCCATGCTCTATTTCTTCCCAGTGTCGAAGAGATGTATCCATCGAAGCAGCTGACATTGGTGACACAATCCGAACTCACGGATCATTTGGATGGAGCCGCACGACCTGGATTCTTCGACGGCATCTTGACCGTCGTTCTCAAGCTCTTTCACATGGTGAACCCCGACATCGCCTTTTTCGGTCAAAAGGACTATCAACAAGTCGCTGTTGTCCGACGCATGGTGGAAGATCTCAACATGACCATAAAAATCCACGCCATGCCCACAGAAAGAGAAAGCAACGGACTGGCCTTATCCTCGCGCAATAGGTTGCTCGCAAAAACCTCGCGAAGTGATGCCCCAAAACTGTTCAAGTGCCTCAACGAGCTGAGGAGCCGATTTCGCGACGGCGAAACAGAAGTGAGGGCGCTCGTCGCACCAATCCGCAAGACACTGGCCGCTATTCCCGATGCCCGGATTGACTATATATCTGTGGTCGACGGGCAGAGTCTTCAGTTGCGAACCGACAGGGTCCAGGTTGGAGATGTTGTCGCCATTGCCGTGTTTCTTGGCGAAATCCGGCTTATCGACAATATTATCCTCAGCGATCATCCTTGGAAATCTTGATGTCATCTGTGATTCACGAGCGCGCCTATGCCAAAGTCAATCTCTGGTTGGAGATCTTGGGAAGACGCCAAGATGGTTTCCATCAACTAGAAACCGTCATGCACGAGATTGACCTGGCTGACGATGTCCAATTGGAACTGGCGGATGATTTCCAGTTTCATGTTGATGATGCGACAGTCGGAACCGGCGAAGACAATCTTGCAGTCAAAGCCCTGCGTGCCCTGGAAAGAGCCATGGGGCGAAAGTTCTGCTGCCACATTACCTTAGGGAAACGAATCCCTGCTGGAGCCGGGCTGGGAGGTGGGTCAAGCGACGCAGCGGCTGTCCTGCGAGGATTGAATCGGCTGTTCAAGCTAGACTTGTCGGTACTCCAAATGGAGGAAATCGCTGGGGAATTCGGTTCTGATACGTCTTTCTTCGTCCGCGGTCAGACCGCAATGTGCCGGGGTCGTGGCGAGTTGATCGAGCCGATCGAGCTGAATCGCTCATTTTTCCTCGTTTTGGTGTTCCCGGGCATACATGTCGCCACCGGACCTATTTTCCAAGCTTTGCATTTGACCGACACTCCGCAGTCGCCGTATGATTTCTTGAATGGGCTGTCGACTAACGACGTCCCTGTTGTGCGCTCAAGTCTCTTCAATCGTCTCGAAGAAGCAGCCATGCGAGTGCACACGGATCTTGCAGCAATCCTTGGCCCTTTGAAAAGTCGAGGATTCATCATGTCCGGAAGCGGCTCGACAATGTTCTCCTTAACATCGAATCGCAGGGCTGCTGAGAAGTTGGCTGCGGCGATCGCTAGGGATCTTGACCTCAAGACTCAAGTTGTCCTTTCTGCGGTCCGTTAGATGACAAGGATGGGCACCCATGAAGATCACCGAAGTCAGAGTAAAACTTTTGACCGGGTATGAGGGCGACGAGAAGCTCCGTGGGTTCTGTTCGATTACCTTCGACGATGAGTATGTGGTGAGAGATATCAAGATAATCGAAGGCGCACGGGGACTCTTTGTTGCCATGCCATCCCGTCGTGTGACTGCACGTTGTCAAAAGTGTGGCAACAAGAACCACTTGAGAGCTCGATTCTGCAACGAATGTGGCGTTGGTCTTAGTTCTCGGCCCCATTCCCGGCATGAACGGGGCTCAACTCGTCTCTTTGTTGATATCGCCCATCCCATCAATCAGGAAATGCGCCACTTAGTACACGATAGTATCATGGAAGAATTTGAGCTTGAAGTCACGCGTTCGGAGCAAAGGGAGGATGGCCACGACAAGAGCCCTTATCCCCAACAACGACATATTTCACCAAAACATCGAGATGACGATGATCGCAGCATGGAAGCGGGAATCTAACCTTGCCATCGATTGACTCGTTCTTTCTTGTGGGTTTGTCTCGTGCTGGCGTATCTGTGGCCCATGCGCTCATGGCAGTCGGGCTCAAGTGCAACGGTGTGTGGACTCCTCATTCAGAGAGAGAAGGAAGACCCAATGTCGCGGCCCTTGGTCTGCCAAGCGCACGTTTCGGTGCTTGGCACCAAGATGGAACTGACCTTCTCATCCTCGCGCCCAACGATGATGCCATGCCGCAACTTGTGAAAGACCTTGTAGCTTTTCACCAAACTGCAGGCCCCGTGCTAGCTTGTTGCGCTCTTCACTTATCCGGAAGTTTAACCAGATTGGTCTTGGAACCCCTTCGAACTTGTGGCTTTGATCTGGCAGCCCTTCATCCACTTCGTGCCTTTGAGCGCCACGAGACAGATGGCCACGGAGTAAAAGACACGATTTGTGGCTTGGAAAAGGGTTCCGATTGGGCTCAAGAGATTGAAACGGCTTTTGAGCGCGCCGGGGCCACTCTCGTACTCGTGCCAGCAAGGGGAAAGACCCTCTACCACGTGGCTGCCACTATGGCGAGCAACTTGGTTTTGGGGGTGATGGCGCGCGCTGACGCCATCCTCAAGTTGGCAGCTCCGGATATGAACGATTCCCGCCAAGTCATCGCGGCTCTGGCCAATCAAGCTGCTTCACAATTCTCAGCAATTGGCGCATCTTGTGCCCTCACCGGACCGATAGAAAGAGGGGACTCCCAGACCTTGAGGCGTCACCTCGACGCACTTTCTCCGTGGCCTGACGACCAAGAATTTTATCGCGTTCTATCTTTGATAGTGCTCGAAATCGCAAAAACGAAGAAAAACGGTGATTTCCCACAAGCTGAGGTTCTGCGCTCCCTCCTTGATCAGCCGCGCCGGTAAAAACCCATTGATCTGTGGTCGCAACCAGGCTGTCATGGGGCCAGACAATGACGGGACACCTGTTTCGCAAGGGAAATCCCTGCTGATATTTGTCGACAAGATTCGTATAACCACAGGTGATATAGGATTTGGGATCCACGCCGGAAAAAACTCACAAAGATGGTGCCAAGATCGACGCCAGTTTTGACCTGGGTGGCAAGACAAGGACGAAGAAAGTGATAGGAGAACGGGAGTTTTTCTTTTGCCAGTTCGTAGGGGAAGAACTCCGTCCTCTGGTTGTTTGCAGTTTTCTTCTTGGCCGGATTCCCGCGGTTGATGTGGGGCCACAAGTTACGGCCTGGATTCCAAAGGGAAGGTTGCAGCCGCATTCGGAGAAGGTAGCCAAGTGCCATTGGTAATTCCGCAGCAAGGACACGAGCAACTCATGGCCTCAGTTGAGAAAAGTAGAGCACACATAGGTGTGGAACCCTGCGTTGCGAGCTGCATGACGGTTGCGTTGTTGTTGCTCTTGGCCATTTCTGGCGTAGCTCAGGACACGACCAAAGTTGCAGAGAAAACCAGCAAGACCAGAACAAATTCTCCTCAAGACGTAATCGATGCTCTGAGGAAAAATCGCGAACCCTATTACGTGATTCGCTCCAAAGTCCTGGTTCTCTACCAAGACAAAGACATGCGCCCGCGGCTCTTGGCGCTTTTTAAGGAAGAGAAACTAGCAGCGAATGTCCTGACGGCTCTGGCCATGGTCTTCAGCGAAGAGGACGAACGCGAACCGATTCCCTTGTTACTCCGCGCCTTGGTCGCCGGTCGTCTCCGAGAATTAGAAGAGACGATTGTTCGCTATTCTCTACCCAAGTATCACGAGCGGAAGTCAATCCTTCCAGAAGTCAGCAAGATCCTCAATGAAATCGGCAAGTTGAACGACAACGCCGCTCAACTGGGATTCACCAGGCTCGTCAATCTCATCCCAAATCTGGTCGAAGCACAACACTTCAAGAAGAACCGATTGGAGGACTCCGATCGCTACGCTGCCATCGAGCTGATACTCCAAGTATGGAAAGACGCTCCAATCGCCCAAAGAGAAGGGGCTGCTGCCCTGGCCTTGAGAACAACCTTGTCAAGCTTGGTTGCCGAGGCTGTTACTTTCGAGACGGCGGAGGACGGAGAGGATTGGTTTGCCCCTTATCGGCGGGAAAGCGAACGTGATAAGCATCTTTCTCTGGCTCAGGTCTACGCTGACATTGTCGTGCGCCTGCGAACGCAAAACGCAAAGCTCCGTGAATCACGTCGAGCTGATGTCACAGCGTTAATCCAGCGTTTGCGTGCTGCAGGCGAGCCGCCCACGAGATTTCTCCTAGATCCTGACAAGACGTTGCGGATGCTCGCTTTGAGGGCCATTGAAAGCATGTCAGACACTCTTGGTGAGGCCCCGAGAAGTCAGGCGACGAAAGACCTCATTGCCAGCCTCAAAAGGACAGACTTAAGCGAGGAGCTGTATCGTGTCTTGCTCCAAGCCTCTGGTGCCCTGGGGCACAAATCGACGCAGGAAGAAAAGACGGCGTTGGTGAGCGCTGTTTTCGATGGCCGCATGACCGGTTCGGCGCCGACTTTGCGCGCCAAACTGGACGCCGCCGGAAGAATCGGTTTCCTGGACAAACCCGCACGACTGACTGACATTTATGTCGAAGCGAATCGTCCTGAGCGCAGCGAAACAGAAACATGGCGAGTTGTTCGTCAAGATGTCATCAAACTCGCCCAAGAACTGGGGCAGGGGTTAGATCTTATTGTGACCGCTCTCCAGGATGGTGACAGTCGAGTCAGAGGAATCGCCGCAGTCAGTATTGCTTCCGCCGAGGCAAGTTGGACTGAAGAAACAGTCGACGCCTTGATCGATGCGATATCTGGGGAAAAGGACGAGGTTGCACTGGGGCGCATGCTGGGTGCCGTCGAAAGTGTGGTCAAGCAGAAACCGGCCACGTTTTCTGCACGATCAATGGCAAAACTCCTCGAACTAGAATTTCCGGCCATAGAACTAAAATCTACATCCAGACTAGCCACCGTCCTGATGGCTTTGAGCACGAATCCCAGTCGATTTAGAAAAGAGGAGAGTAATGCTCTCCAATTGATCAAGTCCGCTATCAACGCTGAGAATCGCGAACTCCGAGCCAAACTGGTTGCTGTGGTTATTGCCCATCCTTCCCCGCTCGGTCTCCCTCTGTTGATCGCATGGTTGGGTGAAGCAGAGAATGCAAAGTCCACGCAATGGCGCAAGATCCGAGATTTCGTCTTGAAAGAACTCGACGAAAAAAAGGCCTGGACCCAGAACGCCGCCGCCCTGTGGCAAGTTTGCTTGGGCATATCTGCTGTGTCAGTGGAAGAAGCAGCGTTGACTGCACAACACGCCTTGGCATCGATAGAGAAGTTGCCTGCCATGCCTGAAGGCATCAAAGTCAAGGAGATCCGCACCACGTTCGAGACATGGAGCCTCGAAAGCAAATCCCCTGTCCTTTGGCGCGTTGTACTCGATCGTCAAAATCAACTCGTTGAGAAGGCTCCCAAGGATCTGCTTCATCGCGCCCGTCGGGCCGATATCGCCGAGAAGTTGGCGATGGTGTGGACAGAGCGCCGCAAGGATCTTCTCGAACTCTCTCATGATGATCTGATTCTCCTCACGACTGCAAAAAAGGACGCGCCACCCCCAAACCCTAAGGCCTTTCTGGATCTCGCCCGCATCGAGTTCCTGCAGAATAAGCTGAGTGCGGCACGAAAATCCATGACCAAAGGCGGCGAAGCCTTGGTTAAGAGTGAGGCGGGCGTTTGGTTAGGAGCCGCGATCGTCGTGTTCGATACTCCCGGTGAAGTGGCCTTGAAGCATCTTCGAGGCGTGTCTGAAGAACTCAAGAAGCGCTCGCCTCAAACTGCATCTTGGCTACAACTTGTTGCCGGAGCACTTTCCAGGGACGTTGCTGATTGGCCTACGGATTCGACTATCCTTCCCCAAGACTCATCTCAACTCGTCAAAGACATCATCACCCAACGCATCGCCCTCCACGCTCAGTTGGAAAGCGTGTTGCGAGCACGCCTCGAAGGGAAAGTCTCACCCAAAGAAGAAAAAATAACTGCTGAAAACCGAAGTGAATTGGTTTTCTTGGTGGCAAACAGATCTTTGGCCGCGCTCAAGACGGATCCTCCTTTGGCTCAAAAGATGTCTGTGCTCCTCGTTGAGTGGACAAAAAACGGAAATCTTGGTTGGCCAGCGAAGGAATCACCAGAGAGTCTCGCCGTTTTGGCCAAAGAACTGGGGAAAATGAAGGCCGATCCAACATTCAACGAAAAATTGCATCATGTCTTCTTGAAGACCGTCGGCGCGCATCTATACTCCCTTGACTAAATGGCGCGGGGTGGAGCAGCTGGTAGCTCGTCGGGCTCATAACCCGGAGGTCGTCGGTTCGAATCCGGCCCCCGCTACTTCAAAGAAGACCTGGGCATTGGCCTATGGTCTTCTTTTTTTTGAAGATTGCCAGGGCATGCGCAGATCCGAGAGGAGGAGTCGAAGGTGAAATCAATCAATTGGCGACCTCGGCAAATTATCTGGGACGCCAAGGCCCTCATCGCCACTGTCGAGCGATCTGAAGTGGCTCTTGACCCAGCAGTACGCGAATCACTACGTGACTACTTTTGGGTTGATCTTTGTGCCGAATGGGACTCCCTCTACCTGCACCAAGAAATCCACAAGACCGGAAATTCTTGGTCGGATGAGTTTTTACGTTTTGAAGCAGCTTGGTACGAGGATGAAATCAACCATGCT
>JAJRYU010000280.1 GCA_024275615.1 Planctomycetota bacterium | reverse complement strand
CAGAATCCACCCGTCGACTATTTCTTTTCTCAACAAAGCCAACTCTTTAGGGTGTGTCGCACCAACGACAGCACCCACCGCTCCTTGGGACTGCTCGCCCCAAGAGGAGATGAGTTGTGCGACATGCTGATAGAGAGGTCCTCCACTATTGAGAGTAAGATCCTGTAAATCGACGGAGGAAGGGTTGCTCGTCTTACAAAGAACAAAAACACCACCCCCTACCTGCTTTGCTTTGTCAATAAACGGTTGGACGCCGTCGATTCCCATGTAGGGGTTTACGGTGACAGCGTCAAAGAGTGGGCGGCCATTGGGTGCACGGAAAGCAGCTTCGGCGTAAGCCTCTGCGGTTGTGCCGATGTCTCCTCTCTTAACGTCTCCGAGTACCATAAGCCCCTGTTCATGAGCATAGATACAAAGGTCTTCCAGAACTTTTACACCACAGGCGCCTAGTGCTTCGAAAAAAGCACTTTGGGGTTTGATAATCGGGACGTGTGAAGAAACAGCATCAATAACTGCCTTGGAGAAGGATAGATAACTAGAAGCGATAGCTTCCGCATCGTTTTCTTTAGAAGCAAGGTCAGCGGGCAGATATTCTCTTCTTGGATCGATCCCCACACAAAGGTGACTGTTTTTCTTGCGACAAGCCGCCTCGAGGCGAGCATGAAAAGAAGAAGGTCTTAGGTCCATGACAAAAAGTTCTCCAGGATGCGAGAGCCGTGTTCGGTGAGAAACGATTCGGGGTGAAATTGGACGCTGGCTGCAAGTTGGTGCTCATGCTGCATGGCCATGACAAGGCTATGATTGTCGGAAAGACACCAAGCCGTTTCAACCAACGGTCTTTTGATGCTTCCCGCCGGGAAAGCGAGCGAGTGGTAGCGCATGACCCGAATAGGATTGGGAACGCCCAAGAAAAGGCCCTTGCCACTGTGTTCGATCAGTGACGTCTTGCCATGGGTTGGTGTCGGTGAAGGAAGAAGATCGGCCCCAAAGATTGCGCCCAAACATTGGTGCCCTAAGCAAACCCCAAGGATAGGGAGGTGACCAAGGCACGTGGCGAGTGCTTGCACGGCTCGTGGGTTCGAACTTGGAGTTCCTGGGCCCGGTGAAACAACAAGGCGTCGTGGAAGATTATTGGCCAATGCTTGCAAGCGCTCGTCGTCAACTCGAATCACAAACGGAGAGTCACCAAGGTTTTCTAGGAGTTGAACAAGGTTCCAAGTGAAGGAATCGAAGTTGTCAATGATAAGTGTGCGCGCGGACCAATCCATGGTGGAATGTCTGAGAATCATCAGAAGAAAACAAGATGTGTTTTCAATGAATGGCCTGAGCGCGGGCAAGACGAGCCAGACTGAATGCGGAAGACTATGTGGGTTTTGGCTTAAGAAGATAACAACTGTATTCTAGAAATTCATCACAGTCATAATAAGGCCGCGTTGCTTTGTGGAGTTCTTCGCGAGCGGGCTATCTAAGTCCCGTGATCACGACGGTTTAGTGTCCGTTATATATTGTGGTGTGGGGGCGGAGGAATATGAAGAGTGCTTGGATGACCGGCGGTGACGTCCCCAGGTTCTCCCCACCGCACCCAGGAGCTTTTGTGGTCTTGTTGAGAACCAGCGAGTTATTCACGAACAATCAACAGGGTTTGGATGAGTATCTTTAACCTGTTGGGCACAAGATATTGTGGCCATCCGCCGGCCGGCGACCGAGACCGCTTTCCGTAAAGACGGGCTTTCCTATGGTGTGGAAAACATATGGAAAAGACTGGATAGCGGCGGCGGACACAGCCATAACCGGTATTGGAAAAACATGTTAGGCGAGTTGGCAGACGATACTACTATTTGTTGAGAAGAGCGTGAAGTCTCTTGAGGCAAGAGAGCTCGATCTGCCTGACACGTTCTCTGGTCATGCCGACGATGTAACCAATCTCTTTGAGCGTCATCGGCTCCTTCCCGGTGAGGCCATAGCGAAGTCGGAGGATAGTCTGTTCCGCTTCATTGAGTTCGCCAAGGTGGGCGGACATGGCTTCGATTTCACTTTCGAGTTGAGCTTGGTTGTCTGGCGTCGTCAGGTTGTTGTCTCGAATGTGATCGGCACCTGCGCTGCTTCTTTCAATTGATATGCGCTGGTCGAGTGCGGAAGTCGTTTGTATTGCCTGTTTTACCGACTTAATTTCTCGGGGCGCCAACTCGAGCTTTTCGGCAACTTCTTCAACGGATGCTTGGCGTCCCAAAGCGGAGGACATCTCCATCGAGAGGGTCTTCCAGCGTCCGATAAGCTCAACCATGTAAGAAGGCAACCGAATCGTTCGCGCAGAGTTGGATAGGGACTTGCGGATCGCCTGTTTGATCCACCAGGTG
>JAJRYU010000279.1 GCA_024275615.1 Planctomycetota bacterium | reverse complement strand
TTCCAGCCCGGCATTTTGAGTAACAATTCCCTCGCTTTGGTTCTGAATTCCTGGGGACACTTAGCATCACACGGATCAGGCAGGAGGAGCGCCATAAGCATGGCCAGACAAGCCGCGAGCGGCCGACGCGCCCACCAGAGATGAAGTGTCGAGGGATGGCCATGGCGGATAGATTTCTCCCGCGCCGAGTGCTTTGAAACAACGGCAATTGGGAAGTCAACTTCGGCCAGGCGTTTACATTCCTTGGGGATCATTCGGTTGTCTCCGTACTCGATGCTATGGCTATGTTCAATTCTTGTCTCCCTCTGTTCTCAGGACCGGTTCTGTCTTCGCATGTTCTCAACTGACTTTGCGAAGTCTGGCTTATCTGGTGCCTTTGTCCATTCGTCCCAAAAGTCAATGGTGGCGCTCAACGGTTTTTCCTTGGGCGGGTGAATGCGAATCCTGCTCGGCAGCAGAACTGCGTCGCCGACAACAAGCGCCTCACCGATGTCCAAAATTGGAAGAGTGTCCATCAGGCCTTCGAGGTTTTCAGGCATGAGCCTTTTCACTGTGGCTTGGTCGTCACCATTGGTGAGTCGCAAAGACACAACGTTGTTGCACTGGCTGAGGATTGTTGGGCTAACGTCGCATGGACGTTGGCTGACGATCAGTAATGCAACACCATATTTGCGGCCCTCTTTGGCGATCTTCTCGAAGTTCTCGATAGCGCGTTGCTCGACAGGATTCTTTCCGTCTTTTTTGGGCAGATACATGTGAGCTTCGTCGCAGACGAGAGCCATTGGCTTCCGATTGTTGCGGTCCGTCCAGAACTGCACTTGGTAGATTATGCGCGCTACAAGTCCAACAATGACCGGCAGAATGTCGGCGGGAACCTCCGAAAAATCTATTACCTTGATCTGTGCTTTCGATACCGAGTAGTCCATTAGCTGTCCCACCATTGAGGCCATTGCTTTGTATTCGTGCGCTACGGCAGGTGCCTGAAACAGGAAGCCATATCGCTTATCAGTGACCTTGCTGTTCAGACGGACAAGCAAACGGCTGAATTGGCCGTAGAAGGGACCTTGTTTTTCGCCTCTCGCACCCGGGACCATTTCTTCATTCATGCGCTTGAGGTCGGCGATTACGTTGCCAATGGCAAATGGAACCGGGCTATCCAAAGTGAAGGCATTCAAAACATCCGTTTTCTTCATCGATTCAAGCGTCTTTTTCTTCTCGGCAACCACAATATCCTGAAATGCCATAACTTGGTTGTGCGCGCTGAACTCGCTCCTGTCGATGAACATAGCCTGCAATTCCTCGGCATTTAGAAGCCAATAAGGAAGGAACAGGAGAGAGTCGTCGGCTTTGCCGAGTTCTTCCGGGCCTGGAATACGGAGATGGCGAGCATATGAAAGCTCACGGTACTCCCCGTGGAGGTCGAATACGATCAGATTAGATGATGGAAGCTTGGCTGCTTGCTCCAAGATGGCGGCCACGGTCCATGACTTCCCGGAGCCGGTGCTGCCAAGAAGGGATGCGTGTCTCTGGAAGAACTTGTTCCCATCGAGATATGCCGCCGCCTTTTCATCGATTGTGTAGCGACCGATTTCTAAAGAATGTTCCGTCTTTCCCTCGGCAGAAAGCAAAGCCATAAAGGTTTGGAGTTGCGCATCCCGAAGAACATGACATGCGCCATCAATTTCCGGGACCTGAACCAAGGAGCGGGAGAATCGCGGATTGTTGTCCGAGGTCAATCCTACCGTTCCTACGAGAGTGATACGGACTGTATTGAGCACGCTTTCACGAGGGAGGGCTACACCATCCATTCCCTCGTCGCTTTCGAAGTTCTGGTCCGGCGGTTCCCCTTGAATGGGCGTCTTAACCACCCTGTCGATGACACCGATCAGCCATTCTTCAATTGCTCCTGGAAGAGCGATGGCTATAAGCTGTCCAACTCTCGCCTTCCGCAGGTCCTCATCGGTGTTGACCTGCACGTCGACGCGACGCGTGTCTACTGCCCGGACTTTTCCAAGGACGTGAGATGTGTCAAACGTAAATATTGCCATGGTTATCCTCCTGAGATATCGGTTGAGAACGTCCCGATCTCCCAGAGTTTTTTTGCGGGCAGCCAAAGCGGTCCTGCGTACTGCTTGTTGAATACGCGCGTTCCGTCAACATCGCCCTCGTTCGCCTTGCATACCAGCCAGAGGTTTTCGGCTTCAGCGAGAACAGCTTTGATGCGTGGATTGGAATCCATCGTTATGATCAACCCCTTACATCTCTGGGTAATGAGTTTTCGCTTGATGTATTCATCCAAATGCTTGTCACTGAAACCATAGCCGAGGAAAAGGAACTGGTGTGCCTTGTCAATCGCTGCATCGGCGGATTTCAGCAATTCATGCCTGTAGTTTTGAAGTGTTTGGTATTTCGAGAGTCCGGGCGTAATCATTACCCGAGTGGTGAAGTCCGGGGGATCCCACATCCACGCATTATTCTCAACAACTCTGTTTCGGTGGAAAAAGAAGTTCAATGAGCCGTGAACCTTATAAAGGCGAACATGCTTCCGGTGCTTGTAGATCGTCTTGAATTGTCTCCCGTAATTAACTCGTTCAGGAACAAGCAAGGATTGATTAACGCAAGGATTGATTAACGCCATCCCAATCAATCCTTCGCTCCACCCCGCCAACGAATCCACTCGTGTAGAGAATGCCAATGGAATCGCAGGCATGCTCAAACAGCGTGTCGTAGTTTGGTGTCAGGACATGGAGGATGCGATCT
>JAJRYU010000022.1 GCA_024275615.1 Planctomycetota bacterium | reverse complement strand
CGAACGAACATGGTGGATCTGGAAATCCGTCGATCGATTCACGTCCGTTCGTCCCTTCCATCGGCTGTCGTTCCGTTACGTGATGAATGCAAAGAAACGTTCGCAGAAATAGGGAAGTTAAATGGTATCCTCTCAACGCTAGCAAGGCTGTTGGACAGTTGCTTGGCTGGCAGATTTGATAATTTTGGCCAGAGACGGGAGCAAAAAACTGCGGCTGAGGCGGTCCCGAATGTACGTGTAGGCACTCACGCCGTGCAGCTTGGATGTCTGCACGATCGTTGTGAAAATGTCCATGGCACGAGCACCTCGTCGGCTTCGACTGTGTAGACTCACGTCACGACGACGCGCGCTCACACGTGCTTGCAACTCCGAAGCATTGTTATGCAGCGGCACACTCGGCACTGCTAATACCGTCAGTAACTCGTCCTTTTTTTCCGCCGTCTTGGCAATCCGAGCATCCAACTGGCCATAACCTGTGCGAGTCGAAAAGAGTTCATCAAACTCCAGTCGCAACAAGCTCGCCTCTGCGTCGCTCGGATTGACCCGATAACGTTGCAACCGATGGTAGTAATCCCAATACCGGTCAAGGAACGACTCAAGCATCTTGGCGCGCCGAGCTGCCACCGGAGACAACTTTTCATAATGGCGGCCTGCATGAATCCAACACAGTGATAAGTTCTCTGTTAGCAGCTTGAACTGGCCAGCGTCATCACACACAATCGTCTCGATCACGGGGACCGAACTCTGATGACGATAGAACACGATCGCCGCAGCCTGTTCGATGGCCGTGCGGACTTGCCCGTTTCTGTCACCAAACCAGTTGCCAAGCAACTCATTGAGCGTTTTTCTGTCCAAATCCTGTTCTTCAAGCTCTTGGAGAACTCGCTGCCATTTGTGCGGGATATTGAATTGAGTCTGGAGCAACGCCAACGTCTCGGTGCCTAAATGGAACTGCAAATCATTGGTGTTTTGGAAAACTTCAAGGACTGTTAGGCGATCTTTTCGCTCGCGTGTGAAGTACGCCGCATAGAACGGATTGCAAAGAATGTGTGTATGCCAAAACTCTCCAGCCACTCGCGCCGACGTGTCGTCGGTCTGCTGATAAGTCGTCGAAGAGAGTCCCGCTTGGACAATGTCGTCGAACTCATCGGCAAATGCGTCGGCCGTTTTTGTCAGGATATTTGACACGCTTCCAGAGGACACTTGGACATCGAAGTTCTCCAGAAACTCTCGGATCTTCGGCTCGCTCATGTTGCCACTATACTTCAGTGACAGAATCAAGGCACGCAAGCCTGCACTGAAGTCACCTTCGTCATAGCCACTGGGTAACGGACCGCGAAAGAATTTCTTCAGCTTCGGCGAATGGTAAACGTGTCGCTGAAAGCGAATGTTGCGAGGCTTGATTTCGATGTCTTGAACGACTTTCGACTCGTCTTCGACACGCACGGCATCCGGTGGCAGCGTGGAGAGATCGACGGGACACTCGCGTTCTTCATGGATAGTAAGATCTTTTGACGAACGACGATCACGAAGGGGGCGAACTTTCCGGTCAGGTTTTCGCCGCTCTTCGGAGGAATGATTTGAGTCGGCTTTCTTGTCACCTTGTGCGTCGTTATCGCTGGTGGTCTTGGCTTTCTTCTTTTTGTCGAGTTGCAACCGCAGTCGTTCAATTTCTTTGGCGAGCGTCTGTCGATCTGCACAGAGTTCTTCGACTACGTTGAGCAATTTCTCGACCGCTTGCTCGGCTTGCTTTGGAAGCTCACCGGCAATTGCAAGCAACTGCTCCACCTGTTTCAAAATCGATTGGACATCCACTTGGCTCATGGATGAATCTTACGCACCAAGGCGACCGCAGAGTAGCGTTTTTAAGAAAAAAATGTCGTTCTACCCTGCCATCCCTTAGAAAACCTACATCCACGACCCGAGTGCCAGCAGGTGCTTTTAGGCAATGACGAAAATGCTAGCGATGAGAGGATACCTCTTCGCCGCCATGGAAGTAGGTCCGGTAGGCAAAGTTCTTTCCTACTGAGTTCTTGTCGCGAGAAACCGGTTGATCATAAGCGATGGCGAGAATCGTTCCTATCGAATCGGTCACAAACATCGTTGCCAGTCTTGGCGTGCCAATGGCTCCAGCATTGGTGGTGTAGCGATCGAGTCGTTTGCCAAGCCACCGGTCAAGAGCTTGGCGAGAGGAGTTGTCGAGAAGCTTTTCGCGAGAAGGCGTCAAATCATGCGTCGCTTGTGGCGTTCGCATTTGAGCGATTTTCTGGAGCGATTGTGATACCTCTGGGGCCGCAAAAGTGTCACGTAGTTCACGGACAAAATTCGGTAATGCTGTCTCGTCTTGAACCAAGTCATAGTAGCGTTGGATTTCACTCTCGAGCGTACGGGCCGCGAACTTGGCGGCCAGTTGAT
>JAJRYU010000278.1 GCA_024275615.1 Planctomycetota bacterium | reverse complement strand
AGGTACGCCCACTCACAAAGCCCTGCCCCACCAACAATTGTGGCGCAGGGCAATTTCATGCCCGCAATGGCCAGGCGATTCGAGAGCCTCTCCCATCGCGAAGACCGAGGGCCCCCGGAGTTCGCGCAAAGACCTCATTGTTCTCTGCCAATTCACCCCACGCTCCTACGACCCTGAAGACAAGAGACCAACGGCAACTGAAGCGCCAACATCCGCTACGGTTCGAATCCAGGTACGCCCACTCAAGAAACCCTTGGCCCACAGCAATGATCGTGGAACTCAATCGGGCTAAACTTCAGACAGAGTATTCGCGGCCTATCAGCGATGTGGCTTCTTGCGATGCTTGGACAGAAAACTTGCGAATTCTGCTGCACCCTTGCTTGCAGGCAGCTTCAGCGTTCCTAAGACCTTGCCATCACAATCGAGGACGGTAGCACCCGGTATTGCTGTGCCTGGGAATCGCTTTCGGAACTGGTACGAATGAGGTCGACGAATGATAATGCGAATGAACTCTGCGCTTGTCTTGATGACCTTAGGATCAGCGAACTGAGGCGAAAGCAAACTGCTCTCGAATCGAGTCGACGCTCATCACGTTTCCGCACCGGATATTCCGACGAGAACGTTCTTCCTTTCCTTCTTGGCCCGGCTCAAAGCACCCTTCAGCTGTGCAAGGCTGGCATAGTCCCAGGCAAAAGTAGAGTTCTTGACCTCGCCGCTGATAGGAGTAAGTTTCCCAAAGGTCAGCAAGACATCTACATCTTTCTGCGACCTCCCCTTCCTAAGTCGTACTGTGACATTGCGACCAGGTTTGCTGGTTGCAACAAAGTCTCGAATGTCGTCGAAACTATAGAGATCGTTCTTGTCCAAACTCAAGATGACATTGCCAACCCGAATTCCAGCAGTTGCGGCGGGGCTCGCTTTTTCGACCTGAGAAACAACCTGCCCTTTGAATCGGTGGCCCTTAGTCAGAGCCAATCGCTTGGCTTCTTCAGCTTTCGGGTAGCGGGTCTTGACTCCAAACCAAGCCTTGACAGTTTTGGTGTCTGGCAGAGGCTTTTTCTTGGGCGTCGATTGCCCGGACAATGTCGACACCATCAGTACGACGACAATTGACGCCAGTCGGTATTTCATGGGTATCTCCGTTTCTTCGACCAATTGGATTTCATCAATAGGACGGCTGTTGTCGAGATATTGTTCCGCGAATCACTTCCCTCGCGGGCCAGCAGTCTTGGAGGCTGCAATCGCTGCCTTCAGGCGCTTCGCAAAAGGTACAGCCGCTTCGTATTTCCTGAGACGATCAAAGACGCGGCCATCGGCATTGATGAACAATAGGTCCGGCACCGTATGGACGCCCCACAATTTGCCGAGCTTGGGGTTCTTATCAAGATCGACGAAAACGAGTTCAACTTCTTGCAGTAGTTCCTTCACGGTCGGATCAACGAGCGTTGTCTTCTTGAGTTTGACACAGGGAACGCACCAAGTTGCCCAGAAATCGACGACGATAAGCTTGCCGTCTTGGGCACGTTGAAGGGCAGCTTTCAACTCCTCTGGAATGGACTCCGCGAGCGAGACATTCATTGTTGAAGATGAGACAACGTTGACTTTCTCGGCTAACGCAACCTTGTAGCCGAGATCTTCGATTCGCTTCTTGAGGGTAGGCGGTTGAACAGCATCAGAATCAAAAACAATTGTGATCTGATCAGTATCGTAGTTCCATGATGTCTTCACGGATTGGTGAATCCCTTCCAGGGATTCGTCGACCTTATTCGGTCAGGCCAGTCAGGTCGCGCCGGATTCCGTCTTCATCAGACCGTCGACGTGGAATGTGACTTCTGCTGTCAAGGAAGGCGGATCCTCAGTGCTTCGCCCCCCATCGATTCTACTCTCTGTCGAATCTGGCGAATTATTCTGTGTGGTCGGCGCACTCTCACCGCAACTAAGTAGCGTGAGCGAAATAGCGACCGCCAGCATCGTTGGCAACACGGTTACATTTAACTTCATGTATGACTCCTTGAGACTTGATGTCTCGTTTCTCGGACGCCCAACACCAACTATCTAAACACTTTGAACCTTGGTGAAGGGTTTCCAACTATTTCATTTTCTTTTCGAGTTGCAGGTATTCCCCGACCATGACGCAAGTTGTCCACGACCGCGCAATTGCCGAGGGGGTCTGATGCCAAGCATGTCTCGAGTCCTTCCTCCAGCGTTCCCCGCAGTCTGCCGAGTTCCTCGATCTGATTGCGAATCGCTTGAAGCCTCACTTCGATCAGCTGGCGAACTTCTCCGCAGGGTGCCATTTCGCCATCCAAAAACTGGAGTAGATTCAGGTGTCACGATTCTCAAACGCAGCCTTGATCTCAGCCTCAGAAAGAGGCCGCTGGCGGCGAGCAAGTTCGACGTCAGATTCAGTTTCAATCGTGACCAAGGTTCGATCGATCAAATCGACTCCCCACATGTGAAGGATCTCACGTTTCTGGCCATCGGCCTCGAACTTAACCACGGCTCGTATCCAATAGCGACCTGGAGCACCGTCGACGTTCCCAGAGGCCTTGCGAATGGCCTCGGCAATGAGTGGTGACTCGTCGCTAACCTGCGTTTGGAATTCACCGTGATCGGGACGGGTTTCGTTGGGATTCGTCATGGTTCAGATCGTAGCATTTCCTGAGTGCCAGAGTCCAAGACTTCATCCAGGACAACTTGATCAAATAGTCCTTGACCGGATTTCCTTGAGTTGTTGAGACGTCAATGGCCATATCACTTGGGGGGTTGGTGTCGTAGCGGACTGCTCTTTTGACATCCTTGTCAAACATGAATTGATGAAGTCCCTTTGGAAGGAGGTATGCCGTGAGACCCTATTCCAGTTGGGCTGTAAGGAGCAACATGACACCGTACCCGAGTTTTGCCCCCCCTACCTGATAAACTCCAGATCCTCGACACCCGCCCGGTTTGGCTTTGTCGCACAAACTGTGAGTGCCTATCCATGTCTATTTGCAAACCCCAAAAACCAACTGTTCGGCTCCGTCCCGGTCTTGATGCTGGTGACTTGGAAGAAGTCTTGATTCGCAATGGTCGCTCTTGCGATGTCTCCCGCCGCGCGCTTGCTTATTACCTCGATGACATGCAAAGACGTGGTCTACACCAGGCTCTAGGTTTCGCAAGCGCAATTCACTTTGCTGGTGAGCGGTTATCCATGAGCAGGCGACAAGCTCGTGACTTGGTCTGTGTTGGTGCCGCATTGCGCGAACTTCCCGCCATCGACAAGGCCTTTTGTGTCGGCAAGCTTTCGTGGTCAAAAGTCCGACTCTTGGTCCCAATTGCCACTGAGGAAACCGAACAGCTTTGGCTTGATCGAGCCATAGCCTGCTCTTGCCGCCGACTAGAGGTGGAAGTTAGAGGCGCCGAAAAGGGAAGGCCTCCCCGCGAAGATAGCCTGGGTACGCCAAGAGTACGATTCAGCTTTTCCACCAAGTTAGCCCCCACCGCCCACGAAGTGCTCCAACAAGCTCGGCGGCAACTCTGCTCGGAGGCCGGTGTGGAATTGAATGATGCTGAACTGCTTCTTGCTCTGGCGGAATTCCGACTGCACCACAGCGGTGAAAGTTCAACAGATTCCTTGTATCGAATCGCCGTCAATCAATGCCCCGATTGTGCCAAGTCACAAATCAACACTGAAGACGGCCTCATCGAACTATCCACAGATGAAGCTCAAGCCATTCGCTGCGACGGAGAGGTCATTGGTGACAAAATAGCCGCGGCCACGTCACCACAGCTTCGCCGCAGAGTACTGGCACGTGCCGGTCAGCGTTGCGTCCACTGCAAAAGCGGATCTAACCTCCACGCCCATCACATTCTCTTTCGCTCGCATGGTGGCAAAACCGACGCCTCGAATCTCGTCACGCTTTGTAACCGGTGCCACGGCATGGTT
>JAJRYU010000277.1 GCA_024275615.1 Planctomycetota bacterium | reverse complement strand
CGGCATATGCTTCGGTCATGTACAGCATCGGTATCATGTGTGGTGCCCTGCTCTATCCTCGCATGGGCATCACCGGCATGGGTGTTGGCCTACTCTTGGGCGGGACAGGCCAAGTGCTGATGCATTTGCCGCCCTTGCTGTCAAAGAGTTTCCGGCGGCGGGCTGGATTGGCCTTTGCCCCAGCCTTTGCAGTGAACGAACCCGGCATGCGCAAGGTTCGCGCCACCGCACCTAAAATAGTCGCAGACGTCACGATCACCAAGATGGGTTCCGTCGTTGACTTAGTAATCGTCTCGCTTCTTGCCACAGGAAGTGTGGCCGCTCTCTACTTCGGATTACTCCTGTTCCAATTGCCATTTGCCCTGATTTCCCAGTCGATCAACACGGTTGCTCTCAAGGAATATGCCGAAAGATTCGCCTCTCGGGACCAAGACGCGTGCCGACGGATCGTGACGACAGGTGTCAATTGGAATCTCTTCTTGTTGCTACCGACCTCCGCGTTGATGATTGTTTTGGCCGGGCCGACAGTGGACCTGCTACTACACTATGGCATGTTCGCATCGAAAAACGCTACCGCCGTCTCAACGGCGTTTGCCTGTTATTCTCTTGGCTTGGTTGGCTGGGGACTTCAAGGTTTGATGGGACGATTCTACGCTGCACGCCTTGAGCTCGGCCAAGCCGTTATTATCAATATCGCCGCCGTGGCCCTCAATATTGCCCTGTCCGTGACATTCGTCTTGATGGGCATGTCCATTGGTGGCGTGGCGCTCGGCACATCAATCGCATTCTTGGCCAATGGCTTTTTCGTGGTATGGCATATGCGGCGCAACATGCAAATGGACGGCGGCGGATTCGAATTCAGCGACATTACCCCCTCGGCGAAACGAGCTTTTGTCGCGACCATCGGCGCCGCCATCGTTTGTTTCTTGACACTTCAGACAATCCAAGGATTCGACGCCCTGCCCACCATCCTCTCCCGTTTCGTTGTCTTCGCGTTTCCCGCTGCGACCGGCGCACTGTCCTACTTGGTTTTTGCGTGGGCCCTGCGGTCGCCAGAGATGGATGACGTTGTTGCGCGCTTGCGCCGACAAATTCCGCAAGCGCCACCACGTGACCAAGCCAAGTCACCACTCAACGTCTACTGCTTGCGCCCTGAGAAACTGCTTCACGTAGCGCTCACTCAACCCGACAGTGTGCGAGACGCCAACCTGACTGGTCGCGTGCGCGAATTTCTTGCCAAGGAGAACTGGAAGCAAAGGAACATTGGCGTAAAGTTGGTTGGCATCCTCAAGATACGCTCACTCAAATACAACCTCGTCGAAATCATCCAATCGCGAGAACCTGCGCCTATCATTCACCGTCTGCTTGGCGGTGACTACCAAAACCCTGGCTTCGTTCGCCGCAATGCCATTCACAGTTTGCGTCAGATCGAGTCTCTCGACGTTGATGTCGAGAAAGCCCTGCTCACCGGACTCGCCGATCGCTATTTCGAGGTCCGCGCAGCCGCCTGCCAGGCGATCGCCACCTATGCCAAGGAACTCACACCGGCGGTGCGGCGCTTGGCTGTTTGGCACCTGAAGAACATGGTCAAGGAAAAGAACTTTGAAGTGGCGAAAGTCGCCGTCAAAGCCCTCACTGCAACGGCTCTGAACGCCGATGTCACAGAGACACTCAAGACACTACACTATCATTCGAATTGGCAAGTTAGACATGCGGTGGTGTTGGCCTACTACGATCTCTACAAGCGAGGGCTCTTTGAGGATCGTGATCTCATTCGTCAACGGCTGGACGACATTCTCATCACTTGCGATTCTTTCACGCCAACCTTTGACTTGAAAGAAACCATGAGCAAAGTGCGCGCTGGGCTGCGAAATGAAGGCAGTGACAGTCAGGAAGGTACTGCATGATTCCATGGATCTACAATCAGCTTGTCACCGACATGAGCCGCTGGCATTTGGGCGGTCTTCCGGTTCTCTTGCTCTCCGTGGGCGCGTTTATCGTCTCTTTTCTTTTCGTTTTCGTCACTGGGCGCGCGACGGCCGCTTACCTCTACCGTGCCGGGATCCGCGACCGTGTTCGCAACTACGATGCTTTTTTTGCCAAAAGCAAAACGGGAACACCAACGATGGGTGGCGTCTTGATCGTCGGCGCCATTTGCACCGGCGGCGTGATGTTCTGCGACCTGACAAGCGGCACAAGTGGATTGCTCTTGTTAACGACTATGTGGTTCGGCGGGATCGGAGCCTTGGACGACATTCTCAAAGTTCGCCGTGGTTCAAGCGATGGTGGCCTCTCCCGAGGCGTGAAATTCATGCTGCAGATCGTGTTCGCCGTCTTCTTTGCCATTATTTTGGTTTCTGAAGGATGCTCACCATTCCCCGAAGAAATCCGCACGACCCTCCTTTTCCCTTTCCCGCAAGGTGCCATGATCGACTTGGGTCTTATCTACCCGGTTTTTGTGGTTTTTGTGGTTGTGGCTGTCGCCAATGCGATCAACTTTGCCGACGGATTAGATGGGCTCGCCGTCTTGCCAAGTGGATTGACTGCTGCCGTCTTCGCGTTCTTCGCCTACCTATCTTGGAACGAGTTTTCCGCCGGTATTTTTGGGTTCATTCCGATTCAAGGCGTCCAAGATGTTGTCGTCTTCGCCTCTGCTATGGTCGGCGCATGTTTTGGATTCTTGTGGTTCAACGGCTATCCGGCACAAATGTTCATGGGCGACACGGGATCCCAAGCTTTGGGCGGAACACTGGCAGCCGTTGCTGTCCTGTCAAAACAAGAACTGCTCTTTTTGGTCGCTGGCGGGATCTTCGTCTTTGAGGCCTTTTCGGTCTTCCTGCAGGACTACATCGGCATCCGTCTGATTGGACGGCGCTTTTTCTTTCGAGCCCCCGCACACCACAGCTACCAACACCAAGGTGTGGCCGAGACCAAAGTGGTCCTCCGTTTCTGGATCGCCTCTCTTCTGTGCGCTGTCTTGAGCGTTGCCACACTCAAACTGCGCTAACTTCTCTTCAAGTCACCAGCACTCTGAAGAAATAGACGACAAGAAGAGCGCCTCATCAAGCCCTCCCCCATCTCTTTGAGTCTAGGAAAAGAGGACGCCAGAAAAGGCTGCGTGATACCGGTCGATATTGGCACAAACCATGAGTCAATCGGCTCGTCATGCTCATTCGAGATTGACCGGCGAGTAGAATAATGGGCACATGGTTTTCTTGCCTTCCCTGCACTCGTAAGCGTGGCGCATTGATACCAAGAGGCGCTGTACGGACTTAGAATTGACATAGAAAAGACGCAACAAATACACGATGTGAATTTCGTGGAGGGATAGTATTTCGCGCTATGTCGAAATTTTCTTCGAGCGCCGATCTTTGTGCCAAGGATAGCACCCTGCTCAACAGATCAGTAATCATTGAGAATCGATCGGACATTTATCTATGCGCCTCAGCCTAAGACTCAAACTCAACGCCCTCGTGGGAACTTTCGTCGCCTTGTTCGCAGCCACCGTGTTCACAACAACTTCGCGGATACAGGAAAACAAGGCGGACGGTTTGCAAATAAACCTCACTGGCCGTCAACGGATGCTTAGTCAGCGCATGACCAAAGAAGCCCTGCTGCTGGTGCGCTCGAGTTCGGACGCAAGTAGGTCTCGTTGGCGCACGGCACTCAAAGACACGAGCTCACTCTTCGACAAGACGATCGTCGCTGCGATTGAAGGCGGAGAGACTCTTGACGGCAAAATGCAACCCTGCACGCTGCCCGCAGCAACCGCCCCTGACGTCAAGAAGGCCCTTGCCAAAGGTCATGACCTTTGGAAGAAAATCAAGCGTCGTATCACGATCCTGCTGGCCGAGGATGGCGGACAAGCCGCCAGTGTGAGAGAGGATGCACTGAATTTTCTCATCGCCGAGAACATCAACCTTCTCAAATCGATGAACACAGCGACGGGCGCCTTTCAGGCGTCGGCGGAAGAGAAGCTTGGCGCTTTGAACACGCCGCCAAGCGTCGTTGCAATTGTGGTAATTATTCTTGGAGCTCTGGGTTATTTGGTAAGTCGATCGATCACCAAGCCCTTAAGCAAGGCAATAGGCCGACTTTCCGAGAGCTGCAAGTCGATTGCTGGCGCGTCCACAGAAATTGCTGAAGCAAGTCAATCGGTGGCCGAGGGAGTCCAAGAAAACGCGGCGTCGTTGGTTCAAACCTCAACAACCCTTGAGGACATCGCGACCTCAGCAAGGTCCAACGCAGAACACGCCAAGGAAGTCGCCACCCTGGCCGGGCGCGCTCAAGACATGGTCAAGACCAGTGACGACAACGTTGCTTCGATGAAATCTGCCATGGATGCGATCGAAGATAGCACAAGTAATGTGTCGAAGGTCCTAAAAGCAATCGAAGACATCGCGTTCCAGACAAATCTCTTGGCGCTCAACGCTGCAATCGAAGCTGAAGGGGCTGGAGAATACGGCAAACGATTTGCGGTGGTGGCCGAAGAGGTCAGGAATCTCGCAGAGCGAAGCGGTAGCGCTGCGAATGACACCGCTGATAGTATTTCTATGGCGGTAGCCTCCGCCAAAGATGGCAGCACGCATTGCAGCTCCACGGTCGGAACACTCTCTTCGATCTCCGACGCTGTCACGAAAGTAAATACAAAAATCGTCGACATCAGCGAGAGAAGCTCCAACCAAGCAACAGCCATAGGCGAAATTAACAAGGCGCTCAACAATATTGATTCTGTGGTCCAAGCGAACGCTGCCGTTTCTGAACAAAGCGCTGCCTCCGCACACATGCTGGGACAGCAAGCCAAGGAGTTGGAAGACGTCGTCGACGACCTGCGCGTTGTCTTGAACGGTGTCCGGAAGGGGGCGCGGTTGTCAGCCCGAAACGGACGTTCAGCGGAACCTGTACGACTCGCGAGCGATGAAGAGGGATCGTTTGATGACCTGTTCTAAGCGAGAGACCATTCTCGCATTTGAAATTGGTGGGCAGGAGTTTGCTCTTGGATCGGAGCATGTGCGGGAAGTTATCCCCTTCGTCGAACCCGACGCAGTGACCCATCAAGGCGCTTCAGTTCTTGGTGTCATTCGAGTCCGGTCTGAGACGATTATTGCCGTTGACCTTCAATCGCTTCTTTCAGCGGAAAAGGTCGCTACTGTCTCGGCGAAAAGCTGTTTTGTACTCGCCGTACTCGTTGAAGATGCTCCGGTGGTCGCACTCTTGGTCGACCGCATCCGCTCCTCGGTCGGACTTCCAGAAAGCGGGGCGATGCCCGCGCCAACGATTGGGGGCATTGAGCGGACCCGTTATGCCTCTGGCCTCTTGATTCATGAGGAGAGAATTGTCGTCATTCTTTCGGGTGAGAGGATCCTAAAACTCATTGAAGGTGAGAAATCAACAATGATCCCGTCGAGAAGTCACCATGAATAATGAGCAGACTACAAGTGGCGCCAAGAAGTTCTTGATCGTACATGTCAGAAGCTCCTGTTTCTTGGTGTCTCTTTCGGGAGTGTCAAAAATTGTCCCCGCTCGGAACTTCAGCCGTGACGATTTTCTTCCTGACGGCTTCATTGCAACCACAGAAGTGGATGGAGAGATCTTCCCCATTATTGACCTTGGTGCGCGCTTCGCAGAACCCGCAAGCACACGAACCCAAGGGCCAGCCTGCCTGCTCTTGCTCGCTGCAAGCAAGACACCCATTGCCCTCATGGTGGATGCTATTGGCACCGTCGAAAGCTTGCTGCCAAGCGACATAGATCACACCGGTGTTTTGGAGAACGAAGGAAAAGGCTTCGCATGTCTCGGCTTTGCACGAATCGGAGAGGAATCCTTGTAGATCTTCGATGCCGCCTCGCTGGCGACCGACTTAGACCGTGAAAATGTACGACAATGGCGAGGGCCTCGTGGAGCCATGCGCCGTATCGCCGGACTTGACCTAACCGTGGCCCCTGAGGTCTTGAGCTCAACCGCCGAGCAAGAGGAGCTCGGCGGAATCTACCTCATTGTCGGCGTGGGCGACATGGTGATTGGCATTCGAACTCATGACGTTGTCGAGGTCCTGCCTGACGAGAACGTTGTCCGGCTGCCGAATTCGAAACCGGATCTTGCCGGGTTGTTTCCACTCAGGGGTAACTGCCACGCCATCCTCGATGTTCGCGTGCGCCTTGGCTTGGACCAAACAAAGAAAGAGCGCGGGCAACCCGCCCTGGTCTTGGTCCGGGACGGGTCAACAACTTCTGGACTCCGCGCAGGGCACATCGTCGGACGATTCGTTGTCGACGGATCGGCGATTGATCTTCACGATTCCACTATCCCTATTCACCGGGAATTATACTCCGGAGTCTTTGAACTTGATGGCCAAAAAGTGCCGCTCATGAATCTCGAGGTGCTTCTCCAAGACGACACTCCCTCTCTGCTTGAAAACTATCGTAAGTTAAGAGAGGAGGAACGCATCCCTCCGCGAAATGAACCCGAGAGGAGTTCATCTCATGACAATCGAGTCCTCCAGCCGATTCGCAAAGACCGATGAGTGCATGACTGTCACTACCAAGAGAGCTTTCTGTTGTCAGTCATGCCCCCTGATCGTTGGAGCGTATGGTCCGCATTTGATGAGAACTCTTAGGAAGTCAAAGAAGTAGCCATGGGGCTCGACTCGAAACCGCCAGGTGAACCCGTAACCGCGATTGACCACAATCTCATGACGAAAACGAGATAGGTGAGGGTCGGCGCAAATAATTGCCATCACGTTGATGTTGCACTTGGAGAATAGCCAGCGCACAATGCCGCCATGCGAATTAGCCTAGTGGGAAACAATGCTGTGGATGTCGAGCCTTTTATTCGAGAGGCTGGGCTCGAGTTGGTGGGAATCGATGACAACCCTGATGTCATGGTGACCTACGGCGGTGATGGCACCTTGATTGGCGCAGAGATCTCCCACCCCGGTGTCCCCAAGCTTCCCATGCGCGACCGCAAGAGTTGCGCCAAGTGCGAAGTCCATCGAGATGAAGCCGTTCTCAAGCGATTGGTTGACAGTGAGTTGGTCCAAACGCATCTCAAGAAACTGTCGGCCCGCGTTCAAGACCAAACCGTCTATGGACTCAATGACATTCTGCTTCGAAACAGCGACTTGCGCAGTGCGGTGCGATTCCAGGTCTACATCAATGGAGAATCAGCAACAGATGAGATGGTAGGCGATGGCCTCGTGGCGGCCACACCTTTTGGTAGCTCGGCCTATTTTCGCAGTATTACCAACACGACGTTTCGCGTGGGTATTGGTCTTGCCTTCAGCAATTGCACCGAATTCTTAAATCACATGGTGCTCTTTCCTGAAGACGAGATCCGCGTCGCTATTATTCGCGGCCCAGCCCACTTGACCGCCGACAACAGTCCACAGATCATCAAACTCACAAGTGGCGACGACATAGTCATCCGCCGTGCCGGCAAGGAGGCGACGATTCTTGGTCTCGACGGCATGCGCTGCCCTCTCTGTCAATACATGAGAGCTCCGCGCCGAAGATTCTAAGGAGGCGGTGTTATTAGACGGGCACTCGATTGATGCGGTGCTCGCCTTCGTTGAGAGCGGAGCGCGCTTCGTCGGCCACAGGCGCCGTGGTCAAGACCCAACCCTTAACAGGCTTGGCAGGCAGCTCTTCTTGTAGAGCCTGCAAGACTGCCGCAAATTTTTCCGCGTCTTTGGCTGAGAATTTGGCCTTGCGCTCAAGCGGCCACAGGCACCATGTTGCCGTACGCGCCTTGGCCACGATCAACTCCTGGTTACCTTTGCCACCAAAGTCGTCCGGAACCATTTCCTTGATTTCCGAGAATCGGGGCAGGCGCACCACATCTCCCTCAACTTCGATTGGCGAACCTTCTTTGAGCCGACGGATGAGTTCACGGCTATCTAGAAAACGCTTCACAAGGATCTCCATACCAGCGGCAGTGCGCTTCTCTTAATGTCGAATGCGCACACTTACATGACTTGGGTTGACGCTCAAAAGAGCGCAAGCCCAAACTGGGCTTTCATGCCCATAATAAGCACAAAAGCGAGCAAACTGTCAAGTTTTGGGGACACGCCCCTCAACCTGACCTTTTTCACGATCAGGGCCTCAGACCGCAAATCCCCGGACTTTGCCCCGAACACCGACCACGAATTCATATCAATATTTGACTAGCCGATTGCCCCCAGGGCTTGTTCCAGGTCGGAAATCAGATCGTCAATGTGCTCAACGCCAACGGAGAGGCGAACAAAACTATCGCTGATGCCAAGTTCCGCCCGCACATCCTCAGGGACGGACGCATGTGTCATGATGGCCGGATGCTCAAGGAGAGACTCGACTCCCCCCAGGCTCTCTGCCAAGAAAAAGAGCTTTGTGCTGGCGCAGAATTTCTTGGCGCCCGCCAAATCGGTTGCGAGACGAATTGAGACCATACCGCCAAAACCGTGGCCTTGCTGTTTTTGCAGCTCGTGGCCCGGGTGATCGGGTAATCCTGGATAGATCACCTCTTCAACTGCCGGATGTTCGACTAAGAATTTGGCGACGGCCATGGCATTTTGGCCGTGGCGCTCCATGCGCAACCCTAGAGTTTTTAGGCCGCGCAATGTCAACCAAGCGTCAAATGGCCCCATGACCGCCCCCATGGCGTTCTGGGCGAATTTGAGCTTCTCACCAACACTCTTGTTGTTGGTGCACACAACACCACCCACCACATCGGAATGGCCACCGATGTACTTTGTGGTGCTGTGCATCACCATGTCAGCGCCGAGATCCAACGGACGCTGATTAAAGGGGCTCATGAAAGTGTTGTCGACACCAAGAAAGATGTCCTTGTCTTGGCAGACGGCTGCGATGGCGCGGATATCGCTGATCTTCAGCATCGGATTCGTTGGAGTTTCCAGCCAGACCAACTTGGTTTCCGGACGTACTGCCTCGGCCACGCGCTTGGGGTCGGTGGTATCGACGTAGGTGAAGTCCAAGCCGAAATCCTTGAAGATCTTGTCAAAAACGCGAAAAGTGCCGCCATAGACATCATCGCCGGAAATAATGTGATCTCCGGCCTTGAAGAGGGTCATGATGGTCGAAATGGCTGCCATGCCTGAGCCGAATGCATACGCTTCTTCGGCATTCTCAAGGGAAGCAATGCACTCTTGATACGCGTCTCGAGTCGGGTTGCTCGTTCGGGTGTATTCGTGCCCCTTGTGCTGCCCCACTTCAGGCTGGGCATATGTGCTCGTTTGGAAGATTGGGACAACAACGGCACCGGTTTTTTCTTCCGGCTCCTGACCTACGTGAATTGACTTAGTATTGAACCGCATAGAGCATCCTTCCAGGTTGGGGTATTCTACGGATGCGAGCACAGACTCCCAAGCAGCCGAAAGTCACAGCTTGGGCGCCAACCCAACTTGCGTCCTGTTGGCACTGTCTTTATCGTGGCCCAGCTCACAAAAGGATGATCCAATCATGACTGACCAGCGTTTCCAATACGACAAATGCGGCGTTGATACGAATCGGGCTCAACAAGGGCTGAGCCGGCTCGCTCGTTCAATCAACGAGACACATAAACTCCGTGATGGTCACGACTTCGGACGGCCAGCCATAGGCCTCGGCTATTATGCGAATGTCTGCCAGTTACCCGGTGGTCAAGGTTTGGCTATTTCAACCGATGGTGTCGGCACCAAGCTGATCGTTGCCGAGTTGGCTGGTCGCTATGACACAGTGCCCATCGATATGATTGCCATGAACGTCAACGATCTTTTGTGCGTCGGCGCAGAGCCTTTTGCCTTAGTGGACTATCTGGCTGTTGGCGAGATCGACCCCGATGTCTTTGATCAAATTGGGGCTGGGCTCCTGGAAGGCTCCCGGCAGAGCAATGTGACGATCCCAGGAGGAGAAATCGCTCAGGTAGCCGAGCTCATTCGAGGCCACGGAGAGAGCTCAGGACTCGACATCGTCGGGACAGCCGTCGGCCTTGTGAAGTGGGATGAGATTAACCTTGGCCAGGACGTTGTGCCTGGGGATGTCGTTGTCGCACTTGAGGCCAGTGGGCTTCATTCCAACGGTTTCAGCTTGGCACGCAGTATCCTGCTTGATCGAGCTGGCTTCGACCTCAGCCAGGACATTCCCGAGTTAGGCAGAAGCCTAGCGGACGAGCTCCTGGAGCCGACAAGAATCTACGTCAAACCAATTCTGGAGATGAGAGACGCCGGATTGCCACTACATGCCCTCCTCCACATTACCGGCGATGGCTTCTGCAACATGAATCGCATACGCGCCGAGGTCGGCTTTGAGCTGGACAACCTGCCTGAGCCAGGCCCCATCTATCGCCTTTTGCAGGAAAAAGGCGAAATTAGTGATGCTGAAATGTACTCCGTTTTTAACATGGGAGTCGGCTTCTGCATCGTGACGCCCGCCAGTGAGGCCAATGCCATTGTTGAAATTGCCGAGAAACATGGTTGTGGCGCCCAAGTTGTTGGCCGTGCCACGAAAGAAAACGCCAATCTTGTTCGTCTCAGCCAATTCGGACTCGTCGGGGGCAAAGACCGGCTGTCGCCAGAAAATTGAAGCCCCCTGCCCATGGCTATTCTCCTGAAGAAAAAGTCTCGAGTCCGTTTTCTCAACCGTGTGCTTCAGGGGTTGTTTATCACCCTGACCCTCGCCATGGCTGGTTGTGGAACACCTTCTGGTCCAATTGACCTTGCCGACAGCTCCTATCGTAGCCCCAACATAGCCAAAAGCCATGATCCCTGGGGATCACTCGCTGTGCGTTTCGTTCGGGATTCCCGGCCTGGGTGGGAGCTGGGTTTCCACAACTATCTCAATGACAGTTACTACTCCGACGAATTGTTTGAATTCCCGGTTCCCGCTGTTCTCAAGCGCCTCATTCTTGAGGAGTCACAAAGAGCCGGGACTTTTGAGCCTCGGGCGGAAGACGAGAAGAGCAACTATCTGGCCGAAATTGACTTAAAGCACTTCTATGTTCGGACCCAAAGGAATCTACTGGATCTGATTCCCATTTTGCCGACCACCACAGTAGAGGCGGTCATCGATTTCGAGGTTCGCCTGGTCGACCACGACGGCCGTCTATTCATGAAGAAGCGCTACAATTCAAAAGACAAGGCGCGCCGAGACCAGCTTGCCGACGTGGGAGGGTCCGGAACTGATCGCCTCCTGGAAATCCTGAGCGTATTTATGGGCGAGCTCGTGGTGGACATGGACATGTCTGTCATCAGATTTTGGTCTGAGCTTGGAATGTCGGTCCCCAAGCCAAGCCTCTTACCCAAACCCTGACGCCCACTGTCGGTCATTGACAAAACTGCGCCAGCTCGGGCGGCGAAGCCCCTTCTGGGTCGTCAGACACGGCGACCATTCCGGCTGCAAGGGCTCCCGAAGAAGATATAACCCTGACTCCTTGAGGCCCTGGCTCCCCTTGACGCTGTTGCAGCGGCGACAAGCAATAACGCAGTTTTCCCAAGAGTTCTTGCCGCCTTGGGACCGGGGAACCACATGATCAACCGTCATCTCGTCCGCACGCACATGACGACCACAGTATTGGCAGCAGTTGCCATCTCGTCGGTGCAGATTGCGACGACTGAACGGCACGCGCTGTCCAGGAAGGCGATTATAGTCAGTCAAGACAATGACCTCGGGTAGCCGAACCGCAAAAACCGGGGTTCGAATAGCAAACTGGCCTGGCACGGGGGCCAATTTCAGCCAGGATTCGAAGTCGTGCACTTCGTAAGTATCCGGTTGAATAAAGCGTGCGGCGCCCTTGACCACCAAAATAAGGGCATGGCGCACCGTTGTCGTATTAATGGGCACCCACGATCTATTGAGTACCAGGGTCGGTGCCGACAGGCCCGACCCGCCGGCTGGCCCCATGGGGGTTCTCCTGCTGAGAGTCTGTGAACAGAGGAGCTGATTATAGGGTCACATGGGCCCATTTCTGCGGAGAATTCTTGAGACGGTGTTTCCCGGGGTACTTTTTCCTGCAGCCCCGACGCCTCAGAGCGGCCCCCTTAACGTTTATAGTGCGTTCGTCATTCGAAAGGGCCAAATTGGCCAACCAAAGAGAAGCGAACCATGAACAAATCATCCTTTATGCCCCATAACCTCCAGTGTGGCATTATGTTAGCCGCGATGTTCTTGATTTTCGTCGGTTGCAGACACGTCGAAGAAACACGAAACCCAGTCAGCAACACCCTGGTCAGCATGGGCGCAACAGCCCCCGTCGAAACCAGGAACACATCCCAGGAGTTGTCGCGCGTCCAATTCGATGATATTCCGGTGCCTCCCGGATTCTTCTTCAGGAACCATCGCAATGAAAGCTATAGCTTTGTCGATGGTGACTTACGACTGGGTCGATTCGTCTATTGGGGAAGCAAGTTTGACGCGCCTTCTAGACGTGAATACCTGGAGTTATTGGCCAAGGATCCGTACAACTGGTCTCCATTGTCGTCCTCTACAGAGAGCGAGAATGGCCCATGGATATTCGAAAAGAATGGAGAACGGTGCGTTGTCAGTAGCCGACGCTTCTTCCATAGCGCCCGCGATGGGCTCGTGGTCACGATCTCCGTTGGAAAGCACCTGAAATATGACGACCAAGACCCCCATGACGAATAACCCACAAAAAGCCGAAGGGCCATGGTGGGAACGACTGACAGACTCCTCAAGCGACGCTGATTCTGGGCGACGTGCTCTCAAGATGGTTGTCATCGTGGCCATCATTGTTCTTGTCGGCGTGTCGATCTCAAACTTCTTTGACTCTTCCGAGAAAAAAGCCGACGACAATCGTGCCAAGATCCTCGAGGCCGGACTTGTCCTCTTGCCGGATCGAGAGGATGTCAATTACGGCAGGCTCCCGGATGGCTCAAGAACGTCTTTGGGGCGCATGCAGACTATTCCCTCAGCATTTCTGCGCAGCCACCCCGGCTTGATGGGCCGAGATTCTGTCGCGAGTCCAATCTCAGAACCAGACGCAGCATCCGCTTATGCCGATGAAGTCGAGCAGGCGATCCAGAGCCTCACCGATCGTAAGAGCGAGTTCTCTGACGAAAAATGGGAGGCCCGGTATCTTCACACCCTCCAACAACTCCACTTCTATGCCGCCATCAATAGCTTAGAAGACGGCGACCGCCGTAATCACTTCGATGCACAGATCGCGATCTTGGATGACCTCAAGGCTAGATTCGCCAAGGATGGCCTTTTGGGCATCAAGCCACTGCCAACCAAGCCAGACATGACGGTACTTGACCTTTATTACGCCGCCGCCACGGCAGAACGAGAATTCTACAAGGACCAAAGCATCAAGGCGACACTTCAAGCTGACAAGAACCTCAAGATCAGCATCGAACTCGACAACGGCAAAACGTTAGAGCTGGAATCATTCAGCCAGGTTGCCCCAAAAGCCCTGCAAGTGTTTGTAAATAACGCCCAGTCAGGGCTTTATGACGGCACGGCATTCCACGCCCTTGATGCTGATGCTGGCACGTTTACTGGTGGTGGACCCTACAGCCGTGACTACCCCAACCGCAAATCCATCTGGGGAACAGAGAATCCGGGCTTCGGAATCACCATGGAAGCCACCTCACTGTTACCAACAAAGCGAGGGGCTGTTTCGCTTTTCGCCGACAGCACTCTGGCCCACGGCCTCTTTTTCCAAATTCACACGATTGACCCGGACGAGGAAACCGCAAACGTCACCGTCTTCGCCCGCGTAACCAAAGGCTTGGAGGCCCTCGATGACTGGCTCGAAACCGAGGTTCACGACGAAGCCAGCTTGACAAACAAGAAGTTGCCTCGCGTTCGGCTTGGCATCAAAAAGGTGACCGTCACTGGCACGCTCGACCACCCTTCGATTGACAGTTGGAAGCCAGTCATGCAGGAAATGAAGCCCGGCCCTGAAACCGCAGCAGAAAAGGCATTCATGGAGTCGCTCAAGAAAGCCAAGGATGACAAACCCGAAAAACAGGGTGACACCAAGAAAGACGATAGCGACACAAAAGACAAATAGCCTCCCAAGAGGCAATAGCTCCAATTGGAAGAAGAGCCAACCCGCGGGTTGGCTCTTCTTTTTTTCTCCATCACGCCACAGTAAACACCCCTAACCCACACCACAGAAACCACTTATGGCTCATTCAGATACTGCAGACCGGTAGGTTTCCTTGCGCTCCTGGGCTCCAGATTCAATGCATTCCAGTATTCGGTTCAAGGCTTTCGTATCGAAATAGTCGATCACGATGCGCCCCCTGCCCCCTTGACTCGTCAGGGCCACCTTGGTTCCCAAGGCCTCTCGTAGGCGTCCGGCGACGGCCACTAAGTGCGGGTCGCTTCCCCCACCCTTCTTTGTTGCCCGCGAGCTTTCTCCGGGCGCTTTTGCCATGCGCTCCAAATCTCGCACTGTCAATTTGCCCCTAGCCGCTTCCTGAGCCGCACGAAGTTGTTGGCCTTGGTCCACAAAAGCCAAAAGGGCTCGAGCTTGGCCCATCGACAAGAGTCGCGAAGATGTCATCTCCTGGATCTGTTTGGGCAAGTCTAGAAGTCGAACGAAATTAGCAACCGTGGATCGTTTCTGGCTCAGTCGTTTCGCCGCTTCTCCTTGGGTTAACTCAAATTCCACGATTAACTTGCGGTAGGCCTTCGCTTTTTCGATGGGGTCTAAGTTCTCGCGCTGGATGTTCTCGATAAGAGCCAACTCCAACATCTGCTGATCATCAACATCGTGAATTGTCGCCGGTATATTCTGCCAACCGAGCTCACTCACGGCACGCCAACGCCGTTCTCCCGATATCAGCTCAAAACCACCTTCGACACGCCGCACTGCGATCGGCTGAATAATACCGTGGAGTCGAATGCTCTCGATGAGATCATTCAGTGGTTCCAAATCAAAAATCCGCCTCGGCTGGTGCCTGTTCGGCGTGATAGCATCCACCGGCACCTCATTGGACCCCGCCAACTCTTGACCGTCAGCAGACTCCTCCTCTTGAGCCACCACAGGGGTCGTACGCTTGATCAAAAAATCTAGTCCGCGTCCTAGTTTACGCTCGGTCATACGTCATAACTTCCTTTGCGAATTGCACATAGGCCCGTCCAGCCCTTGATTCCAACGAATATTGTAGCAGCGGCTTCCCATCTTCTTGGCTCTCTCTCACCCGTACATCTCGAGGAACAACTGTTTGGGAAAACAGTCCTGGGTACTCGAAGGCCAGATCGCGCTTGACGTCAGCAGAAAGGCTATTCTGATCTTTGTATCTGGTCATCAGAATTCGAGTGACTTTCTTTTCCTGGTCTCCACCTTGAATGTCTTGGATAAACTCGAGGATTTGAGACGTCGATTCTCGGGCAAAGAGTTCTGCTTCCACAGGGACGACAACCGTGTCGGCTACGGCCACAGCTGCTCTCGTCCACTCGTCGAGAGCCGATGGGCAATCAATCACACACCAGGGATACTGGAACCTCAAGACATAAAGGGCATCTCTCAAACGATTGGCGGCCAAATTGCCTATGTCGGCGCCCTGAGCCGCAACGTCGCAGGGAACAACATCAAGACCGGCCACCACGGAGCGGACCAACAGGCCGATGGCTGCGGGGTCCTCTTCTCCAGACAGAATACGAACCAAAAGGCCTGAGCGTGGCCGCGCCACACCAAGATGCCGAGAAACACCATCTCCATAGTCAAGGTCCAGCAAGAGCGCCCCCTGGCCCCCAAGAGCAAAAGCCTGGGCCAAGTTTAGTGCGGTGGTTGTTTTGCCAACTCCCTCTTTGGGGTTGATGACTGCGATAATCCGACTCATCAGATAAACGAGGCTCCTTGGTGTCCAGACCAGAGTCTACCGAACCGCGAGGACGAATTTGAGCGATATTTTTCGCAGACAAGACAACGAGTCATCTTGGAGGTTGTTTCACGTGGAACAGAACAGCAAGAGCTGCCGCATTGTTCCACGTGAAACACAACAAAACAGATAGGTCGCCCTCGACCCTGTTCCACGTGGAACAATCTCCAAGAAAGAACAAAAGAGGGCTCGTCTTAATATCGGAAACTCGCATGGGAAGGAAACGACCGTTGACATCGGTAGCGGGGAGCACTAAACCCATAGAAGACACCGACTTCGAGAAGGACCATGCCCCTCATGTTGTTGAAGATTATCGCCAAGACAGGATTTCGGCTACCGTGGAGGAGAAAGCAGCTGCAACTTCTCTTGGTGACAGTTGGCCTTCTCTCCTTTATTGCAGCCATGGTTCCACAAAGATCGTCCTCGCAAGAATCGTTGTGGCAAGAGAGTTTTCTCGCCATTCAACTTCTGACCGCCTTGGGTTTTGCACTCATCGTTACCATTCCCAGCATGGCACCCGAGGGCTTCATGTGGGACATGCGTCGCATTGGACCTCTTCCGACAAAGAGCGAGCTTGTCCTCTTGTCCCAAGCGGGCGGGCAAATGCTTGCTTGGTTTTGCTGTTGGGCGATTCTATTGCTTGTCCAAGTGCTGTGCTTGCAGTGGGTTACAGATGCGCACTTAGCACTGCGGCTGGTAAAATCGAGCTTTTTTGTCCTTGCGTCCGGGGTTGTCCTGATAAGTTGGGCCCAACTGGCTGCTGCTGTTCTACCCACAAGCACGGCTCTTCTTTCGACGGTTGGGGTTGTGGCCCTCAGTCATTTCTTACTGACCTCGAATCCAAGTGGGCCGGTCGTGCTAGCCCTTAGTCCGGGAATCGGCCTGATATTCGGGGCAGCGACCTCAACCGTAGAGCCGAGCAGCATCGCCCAAGCCTTAGGTGTGACAATGGGAGCTGTGGGTATATCTAACCTTTTGTCCACCTGGGCCTTAGAGAGTTGGCGCGGGTCTCTGGGACAGCTTGATCGAATCTCGACAAGGTCTTAGTATTCGATAGCGGCCCAGGGAGTTCGGTGGCTGGATCCACGGCTCCACAAAGGGGCCTCCCTGCCATTAAGCGGAGCGCTCAGCGAAAGGCAACCCATTGCGTTATGGTATCTTAGGTGACATTCACGGCAACTTGGAAGCCCTGGAGACGGTTGTCGCTGGTCTTCGAAAAGAAGGGGTCGACCACTTCATCAGTGTTGGTGATGTCGTGGGCTATGGAGCCGATCCGTCCGCCTGCATCCAAGTTCTTAGAGACATCAAGGCTACGGTTGTTGCTGGCAATCACGACTGGGCCGCCATCGGCAAACTGGACACGACCTTCTTTAATGTCTACGCCAAAGAGGCTGTCGACTGGACAGCCGACACCCTGAGCGATGAAGAGCGTCGGTGGATTGGAGATCTTCCGTTGATCAAGATTGTGGATGACAACATCACCGTTGGACACGCCACCCTCTTTGAGCCCGATCGCTTCAACTACATCCAGACGTACTACGATGCTGCCCGATCAATCAACACAATGGAAACACCCCTGGCCGTCTTGGGGCACTCCCATGTGCCCTTGGCGTTTCTCATGAATGAGTCTCTCAGGTTGTCTGTGGCAACAAAAATCGATTTATCGAAGATAAAAAAAGCCCTGATCAATGTTGGCAGCATTGGCCAACCGCGTGACGAAAACGCCAAGGCCGCTTATGCCCTTTACGATTCGGAAACGCAGATCTACCGCCTCAAGCGTGCGCGTTACGATATTCGCAAGACTTGTTCAAAGATCCTCGAGGTCGGTTTGCCGCAGATTCTCGCCGAACGACTCAAGTACGGGCGATAGGGGGCACCAAGATCGTTCCTATCCTTCCAGTGGGACAATCTCACCGCGGGCGGTTTGCCCATCGATCTCCAAAATACCGACACTCGGAAGTATCTTGCCGTCCATTCGCGAAGCACTTCCTGGACTAAACCACAAGCGATCCGAAATCGAGGCGTTGAATGGCTCGCCGGATTGGCCGTAGATCATGACTTTAGGGTCGTGTTCTGTAAGCAGCATGCAAGTAGCGGCGTTGGGACGGCTTGGGGTGCCGACATCGTAGCTGACCAACAAAGGAAGCCCCCAATCCTCTCGAAATAGAGTTGTTCCCAGAGGGTAGTCGGCGGCGTCATCCGATTCGCCCAAAACCCCGGTCACTGGTGATAGGTTAGAAAGCTCTTCCAGGATCCCCGGGGCACCGATTCCACCGCAATGAAGAATATAATCCATGCCCTGAAAGATGTGAGGAATTTTGGGGTGAAGCTCACCGTGTGTGTCTGCGAGTATGCCAATCCACATGCTGTCTTGAACTCTTGTTGTGTTCCGCTCTGGAACATGTTGCTAATGAAACACCGCCAGTGCGCCCACGCCTCGCCCTTGGGAAACTAAGACATGAACAACGGGTCACGGATTGCCGCTGGAATTGACTAATCAACCCTAAGAGTAATAACGCGGTGCTGAGACGAAATCGAGAGGAGGGCGCTTTTGCTGTATTATGCGCCGGAACGCAGGTAATGGAGTTCGTCGGGAAAAGTGTCCAGCCCTTGCTCGCCCAACCCGTGTTCGAACAGCAGTTCAAGGTGCTGGACCGTCGTCTGGTCGCCCCTGAAGCCCACACTGCGTGCGTCAAGATGGCGCCCAGCCAACAAGATCACTTGCATGATTGACCCAGCATAACAGCTATCCCCATTCATGCTTATGGTCACAGGCATACCGTGATGGGCGACAATCCTGGCGATGAGCGACGCGGGCCGCGCGTGAAGAATCAGCCCATCAGGCAAGGGGAGGTCTACGCTTATTTCTGTTGTGAACTCACTGAGCAGTTGCTCTGCGGCGGGAACCCCAGCCCCCATGAAGCGATAGACAAAATAGAGCCCGTAATTCAGGATGCAATCAAGGACGCTTGCCTTGTCAATTAACTCCGAGACGCTTGCTTTGGATGCTTCGATGCGTAGATCGTCTTCATGGCGCTCATAGAAATGGACAAGGTTGCGTAGGACATGGGTCAACTCAAGAGACATGGAAAGCGCGTGTCGAAAATCCCGTAGAGTTTTGTTCTCCATCTCAATTTGCGTGTTGGCAATAAATGTGTTGTAGCGCGAGTGGATATTCTGAAGCTTCGCCTCCAAGAAGCGGGATTGCTCTTCATTGCAAATGCGCGAAACGAACTGGCGCATGGCCCCGACATCATCGAAACGCTGACAGGGCGCTCGATCATTCATGGCTTTGTGAGCCGCGAGAAACAAGGATGCCTCCGTGGCAATCATACTTCCCACATCTTCGTGATCATCTGTGCCCACAGTGTGGGGCAAGCGCCTCCTTGCAGTGTCCTGAGACATGATCTGAAGAGGAGCCTCATCGAAGGCCGTTAGATCGCAGACGCGAGAAGCCGCCTTGTGAATCTCGGCCAGTAGAGCGCGTACCGAGCGGTCGGAAAACCGCTGAGCCTTGTCGGTCTCTGTGCGAAACGCTTCGTCTGACTCGGCGTCACCAAGAAAACCGCCCGCGCGCGTGTGAAGACCAATGAGCTTCAGGCTCTGGCCAACGGAACTAAATGCGCACAACGACGACACCAATTCCAAGAGGCTAGCAAAAGTTTTGTTGTAACGGGCGTCGTGATCCTCAAGAAGCTCCTCAACCATTGTCGCCTGCTCAAAGACGGTGGCGTGCACTTTTCGCGATAGTCGAGACCTGGGATTCTGTCGGGCCAAAGTGTCAATATGCACCAGGAGCCTTGTGCGTTCCGCGAGGAGGACTGAAAACTCCTCCTCGGTGCAGAACCCATCGGAAACAGTGGCCAGGTCTTGTTCTTCTTGAGATTCCTGATTCATGAAAAGTCCAGCTCTCGAAAGAGCGGTGTTTGTGGCATCATCAACAACAGACTATGACCGATGTGGGGCAATTTGTCAAGGTGCGGCACGCTCTTGAGGGGGGCGGGCGGCGGCGCTAACATGTGTGTTTGCAGGGCTTTCGGCCAAATAACTGGGGTGGATATGGGGCCAAACTCAGACCCGACATCAGTCAGAGCACACAGTATCCCACACAGTCTCCTCGGAAGCGAAAGGTCCAATAACTCTCTTTGAGCACTCTACGTCGTCGACTTTTGCGCCTGGCCTTGGCAGCCTTGGATGGGTGTGCGGCCATCCTGGTGGTGGTGTTGCTTGCACCCGGAGGAAGTACTTCGGCCACCCACCTTTTGTTGGGCGCGGCACTGCTTGTCTTCCTAAGTTCCGCGATGGGACTTCAAGAACCGCTTTCGAGTCCGAAAAAGGGCACCCTAGTCGTTGCTATCTTCTTAGTCGCCGTTGCTTGGAGCACCTGTGGTGTGTTGTTGGGGATTTTCTCGTTCCCGCCTCCTTTTGTTGTGCCCGCAGGCTCGTTTGCGCTTCTCGGAGCCATGGGTTTGGCGCGATTCGGCTTAGCTGTCATCGTGCAACGGCGAAGCTCAAGGGTTGTTGTCTTCGGCGCTGGACCTCGAGCTCATCGGATTCGCGTGGCCCTTGAACGACAACCCTATGGGGATAAGCGCTTTGCTGGCTTTATGGCCGAAAGAGGACAAGAGAATCTCGCAGGGCATCCACGCTATCGCAAAGTCTCTGATTTGCCGAAAAACTGCCACCTCCTGTTGGCTCGTGGAGAACGTGGCGACCCGGCAGCCCCAGACCCACAGTTTGGCATCGACCATCAACCTTGTACCGTGGGTGACTGGAACCTGAGGCCGGCGGAAGGTCCCGCCGATGGGGTTTCCGGACGCCTCAAGCGGTCAATGGACTTGCTGATTGCCTTGGCCATTCTTTTGCCTGTCCTGGCGGTCATCGGCCTCCTGCTCGTGTTCATGTTGCTAACCCGGTATAAATCACCGATTTACCGCCAAGTTCGACTCACCCTGGGCGGCAGACGATTCTCCATCTACAAGCTCCGAACAATGCCGGTTGGAGCGGAGCCCAAGAACATCCCGATTTGGCCCTCCACCAAAGACTCGCGCGTTACGCCAATCGGTAAGTTATTACGTAACCTATGGTTAGACGAGCTGCCACAACTGTGGAACGTTCTGGTTGGGGACCTTTCCTGGGTTGGGCCAAGACCAGAGCGCCCCGAATTCGCTCAAGTGTTTAGCCAAAGTCTTCCGAAATATACCTTACGACATCGTGCCCGGGCGGGCGTGACCGGATTGGCGCAAATGAGAGGTTTCGTTGGCAACACAAGCCTTCGCAAGCGTCTTAGCTGCGATCTCCTGTACATCCGAGATTGGTCACCCTGGCTCGACGTCAAGGTCCTTATGGGGACCATTTGCCAAGCTTTTGTAAGACGCCAACAACCCATGTTCGACTTCATACCTGGTGACAGGGGACGCATCCCCTAACTCAGCAACCAAGTGTGGGGAGGTCCTGTTATTACACCTGTTCATAGTTCCATAGAGACTTATCTCACCGAGATAAACAATATCGCGCTCTTGAGTGCCGAAGACGAAATCCGGTTAGGAAAGCAAATAAGAGAGGGAGACCTCTTGGCCAGGGAGCAGATGATCCAGGCCAATCTCCGGCTCGTTGTGTCCATCGCCAAGGCCTACGCGAGCAGAGGGCTTGCCCTTTCAGACCTCATCGAAGAGGGCAATATGGGACTCTTGCGGGCTGTTGAGAAATTTGACCCGGATGAGGGTTGT
>JAJRYU010000276.1 GCA_024275615.1 Planctomycetota bacterium | reverse complement strand
GCCACATTGTTTGCAATCATGTTTCATTTGCGCATCATGGATTTGGTCATCAAGGTGATCGGCGGCATTGTACGCTTTATCACCGGGGCATCACGACTTGAAAGCACCGTCTCAGCCGCCAGTATATTCGCCAAGTCGGGCGCATCATCGGCATCGACAAAGATGTCCCGGCACCCGATGTCTATACCAATCCACAAATCATGGCTTGGATGATGGATGAGTATTATTGGCAAAAAGGCTTCAACGAGCCTGGAGCCTTCACGGGCAAGCCAGTCGAAGTTGGAGGATCGCTCGGGCGTGGTGACGCCACAGCCCGAGGCGGAATATACTGCGTCCGCGAAGCGATGAAATGTCTCAACATGCCGACAGGTAATTCAACTTACGCTATCCAAGGGTTTGGTAATGCCGGTCAGCACGCAGCCCTACTCATGAAAGAAGTCCTGGGCGACGGCAATACATTGCTTGCGGTTTCCGACTCTCGAGGAGGCATTTTCAACAGGAACGGCCTTGATCCACAGGCGATCATCGATCACAAAATGAGCACGGGTGCGGTGCTTGGTTTTGCTGGCGCTGAACCGATCTCCAATGCTGATCTTCTGGAACTCGAAGTTGACGTCATGTTTCCTTCGGCTCTCGAAAATGTCATCACCAAGGAAAACGCCCCTCGCATGAAGGCGAAGATCAGCTGTGAGTTGGCGAACGGTCCGACGACACCTGAGGGCGATAGCATCCTTTGTGAAAAGGACGTCTTTGTCATTCCCGATTTCTTGGCAAACGCCGGTGGCGTCACCGTTTCTTACTTCGAGCAGGTTCAAAATGGTGCCAACTACTTTTGGTCCCTCGAAGAAGTGCACGAACGCCTCGACGCAAAAATGACAAAAGCGTTTCATGCCGTCTACAAGGAGCATCGTGGCTGCGAAGTGAACATGCGCATTGCCGCCTATGTCGTGGCTGTCCGTCGTGTCGCTCGTGCTATGGAGATTCGCGGATGGGTGTAGACAACAGTACTGAGTGTTGCCAAGATCTTCTAGATTTTATTGAGGCAGCACCCAGTCCTTTTCATGCCGTTGCCGAGACCTCTGAGCGGCTGCTCGCTCAGGAGTTTTCCGAATTGAAAGAAGCGGACTCTTGGTCTGTCGAACCAGACGGGCGCTATTTCGTTAGAAGAAATGATTCCTCGATCTTGGCGTTTGTCGCCGGCAGCGGCGATGTCGCGAAGTCCGGGTTTCGCATTCTTGGCGCTCACACGGATAGCCCAAATCTAAGAGTCAAACCCCAAGGCGGCTACGTGAAGAACGGCTATCGCCAAGTTGGCGTTGAGATCTACGGCGGCGTGTTGCTGGCCACGTGGACTGATCGTGACTTGGGCTTGTCTGGGCGTGTGGTCGTGAAAGAAGATGGTGGCGTTGAATCACGGCTGTTGCAGCTCGATGAACCCCTGGCTCGCGTGCCGCAATTGGCGATACACCTCAATCGTGAAGTGAACTCCAAGGGCCTTTTGCTCAACGCCCAAAAGCATATGGCGCCAATCATGGGATTGGCTGACAGCAGTGATGAGTTCGAAGATTGGCTGGCGGCGCAGGTAGGTGCGACAACGAAAGACGCGATCCAGTCTTTTGAGCTTATGTTTCATGTCCTGGAGAAACCTTCATTCGGTGGCGCCAACCAGGAGTTCATTTTTGCACCGCGGCTCGATAATTTGGCGAGTTGCCACGCTGGTCTTGTGGCCTTACTCGCAGGTGCCAAGACATCGACGGAAGCGACTCGAATCATCGCCCTTTGGGATCACGAAGAAGTTGGCTCCTCGTCGGCGACGGGGGCAGCCGGGTCCTTTCTTGAGGACACGATGCGCCGACTGGCAAGTGACTCAGATGAAGGTGGCGAAACGTGGTTTCGAGCCAAGGCCAGGTCTTCAATCATTTCCGCCGATATGGCTCATGCGGTTCACCCCAACTACGCTGACAAACACGATCCTCATCACATGCCCCAGATCAATGCTGGGCCAGTGATCAAGACAAACGCAAGCGCTCGTTACGCGACTCAAGCGGAGACCGCAGCTCAATTCGCCATGCTTTGCGCCCATGCCGATGTCCCTTGCCAGAATTTTGTCATGCGTAGCGACTTGGGTTGTGGCTCAACAATCGGGCCGCTGACAACGACACGTCTGGGTATTGCTGCGGTTGACGTTGGCAATCCCATGTTGTCTATGCACTCTTGTCGTGAGATGGCTGGGAGCGCTGATCACGGCATGATGATACGTGTGCTCGAGCGCTATTTCTTGACTTAATTGTGGGGATGTTGCCCTTCGTTTTTCTTTCGTTTCGGTCAAGTCCTATCAGATGAACAAGGCCAACCTCAAATTCTCCGGGGCTCTCGCGTTCCTGGCGATTTTTGCCTTTGGTATGCACCTTCGGACGTTGTCGATACTCCACAACGAACCCGATGAGATGGTCTACAGCTACTTGGCTCATCGCCTCGCTGCATCACCCAGCCGTTACGATTTGCAAGGGGCTCTCACGGGCAAGGCCGCCCAAGAATTTGCCGAGCAGGTTGTCGGCCCGGACCCGAAATCTACCATCACTGGCCCAGTTGAGATTCTTTACTTTCCAACTGATGCCCAAGGGCAGCGATTGCCCCGATTTGACCCAACGATCTATGATCGGCCGATCTTTCATCATCCTCCGGCGTTTTCATGGCTCTTGTCTTGGGTGCAGCGCCTAGCGGGTTTTCGCTACGGCGTTTTGCTGTCGGCTTTCTTCCATGTTCTAACCGTCGTTCTTACTGCACTTCTGGCCAGGCGTTGGGGAGGGCCAGGCGTTGGCCTCATCGCCGCTGTACTCATGGCCACAGAAGCTGTGACTTGGGTGATTGCCGAACGTATTTGGATCGATGCCATGCTTCAGGCTTTGGTGGTTGCAACTCTCTATGCAGCAATCAAAGCCGCCGAGCGGGGTACCTTATTGGCCAATATCCTGGCTGGTCTCGTCTTTGCGTCGGCCTGCTTGACCAAATTACCGGCCTGCCTGATTGCGCCTGCGGTCTACGGAGTTTGGCGCCAACCTGAAGCAAGGCTGGACCAAAGAGCCAAGCTGGGCTACGTGCTTGCGGGCTGCCTCCCGGTGGTGATTTGGCTCTTGGTGAGTGCGCGGATCGATGGGGCTCTGCTGCGATTCACCCTGCCGACTGCATGGATGATTGAGAATTTCCCCTATATGGCTCGGGTTGTTGCACGCTCGCCCCTTTATTTCTTCGTTGCCCTTTTCTGCGCCTCGCCCTTGCTTTTCTTGGCCTTCCTGGCCCCACTCGGCAAGTATCGTCAGCCTTGGATGAGGATTCCCATGGTCTGGGCCACGACGTTCTTTCTATTCATGACCATGGTTGGGCTCCGAGGCCTTGGTTTTCAGCTACGGTTTCTGGCTCCCATCATTCCGGCGCTCTGCATTCTTGCTGCCGCCGTTCTCGCCCAAAGCAAACCCTGGCAGTTTGTTTTGGGGATCGCTCTTTTGGTGTACTCTCTTCGTGTCGGCATGAGCGCGGCCATAGTCCCGGGATCCAGTGGCCCTGGTCTCCCCAAGGATCTCATTTTTTTCCTTCAGGACGTCCTTGGAGTCACTGTGCCTGACTGGTTTCTGGAGATTTGGTGATGTTGAGATCTTCCATTTTCCAGCTTGGCCCACACCTTTCCCCTTGGCACAATCCGCTTCAATCCGGAGATTCCCATGTACTCAACGAGTGATCTCAAGAAGGGCCTTATCATCGACTTTGATGGTGCCCCTTACTTGGTCGAGAAACTAACGGTAACGAGCCCGCAGGCCCGGGGTGGTGCCACCATCTATAAGGTTCGACTTCGCAACCTAAGAACCAAGCAAAAGACTGATAAGTCCTTTCGTGGCGGTGAGATGTTTGGTGTCCCGGACTTCGACAAGCGGCCCATTACCTACCTTTACAAGGACCAAGAAGCTTTCCATTTCATGGATGCCGAGAACTACGAGCAGTTCGCCTTGCCTATCGAGGATCTCGAATGGGAATCCAAGTTCCTGAAAGAGGAGATGGAAGGCCTGAAGTCCATGGTCTATAACGACGAAATCATCGGCATGGAATTGCCACCTGTTGTTGAACTCGAGATCACTGAATGCGCCCCCAGTGTCAAAGGCAACTCCGCCACTTCGCGGCAAAAACCAGCGACTTTAGAGACGGGTCACACCGTGCAAGTGCCTGAGCATGTTGCTCAGGGCCACCTTGCCAAGGTGGACACCAAAACGGGTGAATTTCTTGGGCGGGCGAGTTCATGAATTACTGGCTTTTTAAGTCCGAACCCAATGTCTATCCAATCGATGCCTTGGCCAAAGAAACGGGCAAGAAGACATTTTGGGATGGTGTTCGCAACTACCAAGCCCGCAACATCATGCGCGACGAAATGAAAAAAGGTGACCTTGCTTTCTTTTATCACAGCCGGGTTCAGCCCATGGCTGTTGTCGGAGTCGTTGAGATTGTCAAGGAAGGTTATCCGGACCACACACAGTTTGATGCCGAGGATAGTCATTTTGATCCGAAGGCATCCAAAGAGAATCCACGTTGGTTCATGGTGGACATGAAGCTCAAGAAGATCTTCAAACGCCCGGTCACCCTGAGTGAGCTCAAAGAAGAGAAGAAGCTTGAAGGCCTCATGCTCACCGCCAAGGGCTCCCGCCTCTCCGTCCAACCGGTTTCCAAAAAGCACTTCGAGCACATTTGCAAAATGGCAGAAGCGTAGCAGGAAGACCTCTTTTTTGAACTCGCTCTACTTCAAATCGCTTGCTCTTAAGTTTCGTAACAATTGTGATATGAGAGCGACGCCGTAGCCCGTGCCTCGTCCATCGCGCCAAGCGGGGCCTGCGAGGTCAATGTGGAGCCATGCTGGGTTGATGTCTTCAATGTGGGCGTAGACGAATTGGGCCGCACAACTTGATTGCGCGTTGGCACGGTTGGCTACAGAGTTGCGCATGTCAGCGAACTTGCTGGCGAATTCAGCCTGATAGAATTCCGGGGCGAATGGTAAAGCATGGGTAAGGTCTCCCGAAGCGCGTCCCGTTTGCAAGGCACATGCTTCCACGCCTTCACGATTGCTGACGATTCCTGCGTGGCGCAGACCCGTGGCAATGAGTTGGGCTCCGGTCAGAGTCGCCGCATCGACGACGATGTCAGGCTTGAATACTCTGGCGGCGTAGCTGACGGCGTCGGCGAGAAGAAGCCTGCCTTCGGCGTCGGTGTTGTTGATCTCAACAGTCTTGCCCGAGTGCATCGTCAAGATGTCGTCATTGCGATAGGACTTGGGGCCAATGGCATTCTCCGCCAGTGGCACCAAGGCGATGACGTTG
>JAJRYU010000275.1 GCA_024275615.1 Planctomycetota bacterium | reverse complement strand
GCTGCGATCTAAGGATTCGTGCAGCAGTCGGACCAAGTCACTTTCTTGGCCAGCGGCAAATGTCCGGCCAACGCCGCACTCATCAAACAGTTCCTTGATGCCACCGACATCGGACCCGATGCACACGCGCTCCATCGCCATGGCTTCAAGTGGTTTCAAGGGTGTGACTTTTTCAGTCAAACGCTTTGAGTGTCGTGGATAGCAGAAAACATCAATCAAAGCGTAGTGTTCATCGATTTCCTCGTGAGGCACTCGGCCAGTAAGGTGAACCACGTCTTCCAACTGATGGTGGGTGACTCGAGACGCCACTGCGGATTCGTCTTCACCGGAACCTATCAGCATGGCGACGAAATCATCGCGCTTCTTCTTAACTTCCGCTATGGCGTCGACAAGGAGTGGCAGCCCTTCGTAAAAGAAAAACGAACCAATGAAACCCAGTACTTTCTTGCCTGCCAAATTGTAACGTGCAACGAGAGCAACAGATTTTTTCTTGGGCTCAAACTTCTGAACCTCAACACCGTTTTTGACGATGGAAATCTTCTCTGCTGGAATCCCGCGCGCCATGAGATCGTCGCGCAATCCCTGGCAAATACAAATCACATGATTGGCTTGCTTGACCACATTGGTTTCAAGTCGACGTACCTGCCGGTAGACAAACCCGTCTTCGCCGATCTTCTTCTTGTCGACAGCATCATCTTCCCAGAATGCCCGAATCTCATAAACAACGGGGATGCCCAAAGCCCTGCCAACGCGCAGCGCGGCTTGGCCATTAAAAAAAGGAGAATGGGCATGAATCAAGTCCGGTTTGAAATCTTCAGCCACTTGACGCAAACGGTTGACCATAGCTTTGGTCATGATCCGCTCACGCCAAAACGGAATCGCCAATTGCAAACGATCGAAAAGGCTCTGTGGCTTGGCGGTTCGGTAGTGAAGAATGTCGTCGATTCGCTCTTCCGGTTGATCAAAATCATCATGGCGAGCTGATGTCACAACACGCACATCGACACCTTTTTTGTGAAGGTTGCGCACAATGTAACGGCTACGAAAGCTGTAACCTGAGTAATGCGGCAGTGAATGATCTTGTAAATGTAGGACGCGCAGAATTCGGACCTCGCTTATTTCATTGCTCTTCACAACTTATCGAACCCTGACCCCCGTTTTCATGAAATGCGGGTGAAATACCAAAGAAATGGGCTGATTGAAGAAAAGCCCCCCTCATGAGTACAATTTGAGACAATCAAGATGAGTTCCAAACCGATGCCCAGCAAAGTAATTACGACCGTTTTCTTGGCCTTCGTTCTCACAGCTTGTGCAAGCGAGAGTGGGAATGAGATTTCACCCACTGTGCCCCTTGTCAGCGCCATGGAGCAATTGGGGCAAGTGAGACAGTCGGTCAAGGCCCCTGATGCCAAGGGCCAAGTCGTTGTCATAAAAGACCGGCATTCCACCAGACCAGGATTTCATCGCGTGCGGCGCCAGCTGAGGCAAGTGCAAAAAGACAACCGACACTTGATTCAGTACTTGGTACGACGGGGATTCAGAATCCTTGGATGTGAACAAACCTTGGGCGAGATCCTCCCCAATGCAACCACGGAATCCCAATACAAGTTGATTGCTGGCCGCATGAAGCACGGCATTGATTTGGATGAGTACTCCGTTTTTCAGCCCATCCGGTTTCAACTCCTTTGGGGGGCGAATCTCTCGGTTTGGGGGGTCGAAGATCCGGCTCTTTTCGCTAAGGACATCAGTGACTTCAGAGCCTTCGCCAAAGCAAGGCAGAATGTTCGCCGCAACGATCTCACGGAGGCCGACCGGGCAGGGCTCAGATCTGTCCTGGTCGCATCCCAACAAAAACTCAGGCTCAACATCAAAGCCAGAGGTGAAAAGGCGGCGGAGAACCTCCTTTCAATCATGCAGGAACAAGGAGTCAGTCATGGCATTCTCCTCGTGGGTGGTGCCCATGTTCCAGCAGCGCTAAGAGTTCTTGAGCAAACGGGATACGACATCTACGTGTTCGCATCGAGTCGCTATGCTCCGGAAAAAAACACGGCAGCCCCGGAGGACGACTAAATTTGGGAAGGAGAACATTCCTAAAACTGTGACAAAATACATCGCTTGATCACTCTCGTCTTGGCTCCATCTTCGATACGATGTCCACGTCCTTCGTGTTTACATTCATCGAAGCCGCCCGTACGCACTGCCAAATCCAGCCTTGGAGTCACTGATGCAACGATTCGCCATCCTCTTCTTGCTGCTCGCGTCCGCAGCTTGGGGGCAATCAACCCCTGTCAACTTCGAACCCTCCTTGGTTCATCCCATCGCCATTTCTCCCTCCGGACAACGGCTCTTTGTTCTCAACCCAGAGGCAGGATTGCTCCGTGTTTTTTCTCTGGCTGATCCACGACACCCGGTCCCCATGCTCGACGTACCCGTTGGCGTGGCCCCCGTGAGCTTGCGTGCCCGAAGCGACGACGAGGTCTGGGTTGTCGACTCTATCTCTGACGCCATCAGTGTCGTCTCAGTTGCGCAAACCGAGGTGATCAAAATCATCCCCGTCAAGGACGATCCAGCGGATGTGATATTTGCTGGTAACCCGCAACGAGCCTATGTGAGTGTCAGTGGCAGCGACGAAGTGCAAGTCTTCGACCCAACGAATGGAGCGTTCTTGAGTGCGATTGCCGTTCCCGGCAAGGAGCCCCGGGCCCTCGCCGTCAATCCACAAAATGACAGAGTCTATGTTCTCGTATTTCGTTCTGGAAATCGGACTTCACTACTCCCTGCGCCTTTCGCACCTCCAGCTCCAGCACCGACCAATCCCCTCTTGCCGCCAGCTCCCCTGCAAGCTCTGGTCGTTTCGCTTGACAACCCCATGTGGGCAGCGCACCCCTTGGTCCTCCCTGACATCGATTTGGTTGCCATTGACACGTCATCCAACAGCATCATCAAGCAAGTCCAAAACATTGGTACGATCAACTATGACTTGGCGGTCGACGCTCTTACGGGTGTCGTCGTTGTCGGACGCACCGACGCCCACAATGACATCCGTTTTGAACCCAACCTTAAATCGACCTATTTCGAATCTGGACTCACATTTGTTGATGTGAACACCAATGTTGCCATCAAGCGCAACCTCAATCCACAGGCCAGTGCCGAGAAGAAGAATCTCGCCCTCTCTGAACCAACCGCCATTGTTATCGACAGTTCGAGGAGGCAAATCTGGGTAGCCAGCCAAGGCAGTGATCGCATCGCTAAAGTGACCCAAGATGGCGAAGTGCTTCAACGCATCGACTTGGATAGAGAAACCGGAGAGCATGGAGAAATGGGACTCAAGAGGGGTCCAAGAGGATTAGCTCTCGATAGCGCAGGTCAACTACTCTACACCTTCAACCGCATGTCTCACACTCTCAGTGTGATCGATACCAGCACCGGCAGGATCGTCGACGAAGTGACTCTTGGATTCGACCCTATGTCACAAGACTGGCGCCGCGGTCAAGGCCTCCTTTATGACGCCAGACTATCTGGCAATGGCACGGTTTCTTGCGCCTCTTGCCATGTCGATGGCGAGCATGATCTCCTCTCTTGGGATCTGGGAGATCCAGGGGGGTCGATGACGCCTGTTGCGCCTCAAGCCCAACATCCCAGTTTTCCACCCAACGCCTTTCCTCCCTACGACTATCATCCCATGAAAGGGCCCATGGTCACCCAAACCCTTCGCGGCCTTTCGACCAATGCCCCCTACCATTGGCGCGGCGACAAACCGAATTTGCAAGCTTTCAACGGCGCATTCGAGAGTCTCTTAGGTGGCCACGAACTCAACACAAAAGACATCGACCTCCTGGCGGCTTTCCTGACAACCATCAGCCATCCAGGAAACCCACTTCAAAACCTCGACCGTACGTTTCCTCCCATGGCTGCTGCTGGCAAGTCCGCGTTCGAGAACCTGCCTGCGGTCGCCTTCCCAGGTGGATTCCAACTCACTTGCGCCGAGTGCCATGCTGGCCCTGATGGCGCTGGAAGCGAAGTTGTTCTGCCCATCCCCCAGACTTTTATTGGACCATCGCAGCCGACCAATACCCCTCAACTGCGAGGTTTGTTTCGAAGAGGAGAAGCTCCCATCGATGGCACTGCTTCGAAAGTTGGTTTCGGCTTCGCCCACGACGGTGGCCTGCCGACAATCCGCATGTTCTTGGATATTCCAGCTTTTAGTCTGATGCCAACCTCGGAAAAAGATCGATTGGTAGCCTTCCTGCTCGCTTTCGACACCGGGACAGCACCCATTGTTGGGCAACGCTATCTCGTCAACGCCGCAACCGCCGGGACAAGCACCCTGAGCGCACAAATCTCACTTCTCCAAAGCCGCGCTCTTGCCGGCGACGCCGACTTGGTTTTTGAAGGGCGTCTGGACGGCAAGCGCGTAAACCTTCTCTACAACACTCAATCGCTCAAATATGACGCCGATATCTTCAGTTTCGTCAGTCATGATCTCAGCCAACTCGCCGCCTGGGCCATGGCCGGAAGGTTGACAGGCGTAGTCACCGCAAGCCCTCTCGGTCTTGGCCAAGAGCGTGCCTTCGGCAGAAAAACCGTGCAAATAACTTCGCGTGAAAGCGTCGGCACGAATCCACAGCCGACCTTTCGCTTGGAATACTTGCCGTCGACTCAAAATGGACGTCAGCCTCTTCATTTTTCCCTTCTTGGAATCCCTCAGGGAAACACAGCTGAACTCTTGGTGACAGCAAATACCGGACTCAAGATTCAGCATGCCAGCGGCCTCTGGGTTCAATCCTCCTTGTTACTTGGTCCCCCACGCCCCATGCAGATCGACGGCACGCTCCTCTTCGGGCAGGTCAAGACTTCGAAGTCAAAGCCCCAAGTGTACACAGTGCAAGCACGCATTCTTGGGCTCCCTGGTGGAATCTCATATTCAAACGCCTTGACCATCAAACTACCGAGATAAGGGAGTACGATTGGCTCAAATTAGCCCAAACCACTATGTCGAATCGCAAGAACGTCGCCGCCCCAAAGCTCAGAAGTAGTCAACGCAAGACATACTCAAAAAAGCGTGCCGCGACTTTACTGTTCGTCTATGTTTTGATGGCAGCTCATTTGATTCACTGGCAGGTTGCTGGTCGCACTTTGGCTCCCCTTGAGCTGAACGAGGTCATGCACACCCTTGAGTTGGGAATCGTCACAGCTGGGTTTATCTTCATGAGCGTGGCGTTTCTATCCGTTCTCATCTTCGGTCGATTTTTCTGTTCTTGGGCTTGCCACATTCTGGCTTTGGAAGATCTCTGTGCTTGGCTCTTGGGGAAGATTGGCATCCATCCAAAACCAGTTCGAGCGCGAGTTCTGATGTTGATCGCGCCAGCAGCACTTTTCTACATGTTTGTCTGGCCACAGATCGCGCGTGTGGTTGGCCATGGGTGGCCAGCCCTCACTTCCTTTGTCGGTGAACGACCCGAATTCGATCTTCGCATAGCCACAGATAGCGAGGGTTGGGCGTCCTTTGTCACGACAGAATTCTCTCGGAATCTACCAGGCCCTTGGATCGCATTGTTGACGTTCTTCTTGTGTGGCTTCGCCATCGTTTATTTTCTCGGTACCCGTTCATTCTGCAACTATGCCTGTCCCTATGGAGCTCTCTTTGGCATTGCCGACCGGTTTTCGCCGGGACGGATCATTCTCCATGGCAATTGTGTTCAGTGCCAAGCGTGTACGAAAGCTTGTACCTCGGACATCATTGTCCACGAGGAAATCGCGAAGTTTGGCAAAGTCGTCAATCCTCAATGCCTGAAAGATCTTGACTGCGTCACGGCGTGCTCAACAAGCGTCATCCAATACGGTTTCACCCCACCGTCACCTTTGCAGTCCTTCTCCAAGGAAAGACCCAAAAAAGAGTATGCCTTCAGCATCCGTGAGGAGGTTGGGCTTGTCGTTGTCTTCCTCATCATCCTTGGTGTCTACCGTGGGCTCTATTCTTCAGTCCCTTTCCTCATGACTTTGGGCCTGGGTTGTATCCTGGCGCCTATGGTCGTCGTCTTACCACGCGTTTTTTGCCAAAGGAATGTCGTCGTGGGCAACTTCGAATTGAAGAAAAATGGCAAAACTACAGCAACAGGTTCAAGCTATGTCTTCCTTTGCCTTGCTCTGATCGTATTTACCTTTCATAGCGGCTTCATTCGTTACCACGAATTCGAAAGCTCTCAGATTTTCGAAACTATGAAAGCCAATGCAAACCAAGGGCGAGCCAAAGACAATCAAGAGCTTGGGCACAAGGCCCTTGGCCACCTGCAAGCGAGGGAACGCTGGGGACTATTTCCGTCGGCTGACTTGGATGCAAAGCTAGATGCGCTCTACTACGTCATGGGGCCACCAAGGGACGCCATCAAGTATCAACGTCGAGTCGTTGCTCGCGACGAAGGAGATAGCCAGGCGCATCTCAGACTACTTGAATTGTTGGTCACATCAGGCGCAGTATCAGATGCCACCAAAGAGGCACAATCTGTTTTGGACTTGGCTACCGCATCTGGAAGCGACAAAGGGAGGAATCTAATCCTACAAGCCACCGCCCATGAGGCCCTAGGTGCCATCGCTTTGAAGTCGGGGAACGGCAAGGCCGCGATAAGCTCTTACACAAAAGCGCTCGCTCTCCATCCAGATCAGGCATCGACTCATCTTGCTCTCGGCGAGGTGTTCGGAGAATTACGGGATCTTGAAAAAAGCGTCTATCACTTGAAGCGCGCCGTTGAATTGAGCCCCGATTCCGCCCCAGCCCATTATGCTTTGGCTGTCATTGAAGCTGCACGGGGCAATAACGACGCCGCTCTTGATGGATACGAAAATGCCCTTGCCTTGAACCCGGATGACGCCGACAGTGAAAACAACATAGGACTTCTCTTGGCCCAACTAGGCCGCCTGCCTGAAGCCAAAGTTCACCTGAAGTCGGCCATAAGATCTCGCCCCCTGTTCGCGTCGCCCCACTTCAATTTGGCGCGAGTCCTATGGGCCCTTGGCGACAAGAACAGAGCATTGCCGCTTTTCCGTCGGGCTGCAGAGCTTGATCCAGCATTTGTGCCCTACGTTCCAAAACCCACGCCCGACATCGAGAACGAGACCAAGTAGCTGAGCGCCGACCGTCAGGAGAGAGATTCTACGCACGCAGCGATTGGTCCATCATGAAGATTGGCGGCGATAGAATTCTGTGGGATAGACGTCAAGTTCAGACGCCCTTCGCATGCCCGGCTGCAAGAGTAGGGGCCACAGAATGGCGGCAATTCGTAACAAGTAAAAACCATGAGTGACAGCGAATACAACCAAAACTGTAGGTCCCATTCTTTCGATCAAATCTGGAACTGGTTCGGAAAAAGCACGGGTCCAGGCCACGCATAGTCCATTCAACACAAGCCAAGAGAACAGCCCGACGAGAGTCCAATGAGCACCGGCGATGAGGTTTTTCATTTTGTCTGATGACAGGAGCTTTTGAGTAGCCCAGCAACGCTCGAAAGTGGCACTCAGAATGAAAGTAAAAACCGCAAAGAGCACGAAGGAGTCAATGCCGATTTCGCTTCCCATGGCGTGTGCCATGACAACATGAGTGCCATGGATGAGTGAATTGAGCGGCGGAACAGAGATAAGAAGAGCGATGATGAGAAGACCAAAAGACCATAGACGAGCCACAGACATGAAACCCGTGGTTGCCGCAAAACTCTCGGTGGGTCTTTTGGCAGCAACGGCCTTCTTTAAATCCAAGAATATGCTGGCGAGGATAGCAATCTCAAGCATGCTGACAACAAATGCTATCCACTTGATAATGTCGGCTTGAGGCAGGTGATAGGTATGGTGAGCGTAATTGGTGAAACTGTTCAGCAATCCAATCCCCATGAAAGTGAAACCCTTCGTTGACCTTGCGTAGGTCTTGTCGCCAGTCAAGCACTCGCCAATGTACATCAATGAACCGTAAATGAGCATGTTGAAGGACGCGACAACGGTTCCACAGTGCTTCCATTGAATCTGTAGATCAACGACGGGATTATTGCGAATACTGGGAATGAGATAGGCATGGCCTTCAACAAACGTGTAGAGGAAGTAGACGATCCCGGTGGCCCACATGTAGACATAGACTGGTTTTGACCAAAAATCTTGTCGGACCCGGCTGAAGAACGTCTTGGCGAAAGCAAGCCATCCCAAAACGATGAGAATCGAGAACGCCGGGTGGAATCCCAAGTACTCGCGCCCTGATCCGATGCCGAAAGGCAGCGTCAAAACTATGCCTGCCCCAGCAAGACCCCAACAGATCATTTGGAAGCGGAAGCGCTTACGTTCCGCTTCGTTCATCTCACCAAAACTCTTGTACAAATAGCGATAGACGCAAGCGACTCCGCCCAAGAAAATCCAACAGGAGGCGAACGTTGTGTGTAAAGGTCGCAAATACTGAAACTTGATGCCCACATTACTGAGCGCTGCAGCGATCTCTTTGAAGTAAAAGACGACAGAAATGGCACCACCAAGGACGGCGATAGCGAGGCAGGCCAAGGCGCAGCGCATGAGAAGGAAAACCATGCGTTCACCGGAATCGAGTTGCTGATTCATTTACTGTACTCGAACCAAGGGAGTTTGCTTTCATCACCACTTTGAGCAGCTTGCTCGAAAGCATCTTTCAGATCAGAAGAGTTCTTTTGGAGCCAACGAAAGAAAAACACGATGCCCTCTTCTTCTTCCGGCGAGAGATCAAAACTTGGCATACCTAAGGGGACGCGACCGACCTTGATCGTCGCCACCAGACCTTGGTCGCCGAGACGTTCAAGTGCTTCGCAAAGGTCAGGAGCCTGCTTTGTGCTCTGCTGATTTGGCAAGTGGCAAACGATGCACTTCTTGCTGGCGACAAAGGCCCGGCCTAACTCAGCTTTGGGCGAGAGCGGCTCCTCTTGGCTCAGAGTGCCAACAGCTTGATCAAGAAACTCTGAAGCTGGGGGTGTCGCTTTGAGCTGCAGTTGTCCCTGCCCCATGCCATCAATTTCCATAAAGAAGGCCTTGAGGCCAGCGATCTCTTCCGCTCCGAGATGAAACGCTGGCATCGGATCCGCACCAAGAGTCAAGATCGATTCCAGTCTCTCATCGCTCAGTCGGTCACTGGCATTCGTCAATTCTGGCCCGAGAAAACCACCATAGCCGAAAATCTGGTGGCAGCTCTGACAGTTGTTCTTGTGCCACACTCGCCAGCCAATTTGGGCTTTTTCCGACAAAGGCGGCATCTGGCGGCCGCTGTCATCTAGGTAGACAAGAGCGGTTTGGCCGAAGAAACACCCAACAAGAATTAAGAGAAGACAGCGACGTGAAGAGGAGGTCTTCAGCATGAGTCATTCCTTGTCCAGTACCGATACGGTTGTCGCAAAAAATGAACACACAGATGTGCCGCATGACGACTTAGGCTCGGACCTTAATAAGTCGGTTGATGGCGGTCAATCCAGACAAAATTCATGGCAAAACCAGCAATAGAATAAGCAAAAATCATCGATAGTGAAGCCGCGAATGGCAAACTTCTGAGGTTTCATGCGGCGGATCAAGCACGAATCTGGGCGCCCAGCTGCTCCTCCAGGGCCTTGATCGCTCGTTCTTGGCAAGCATCGACTTCTTCCCCCGTGAGTGTGCGTTCATGACTGCGGTAGGTCAGCGAAAATGCCAGGCTTTTTTTGCCAGCTGGCAGTTGCTTGCCATAGTACTCGTCGAAGAACTCAAGGCTCTCAAGATTTGGCAAGTCCAGACCATTGAGGATCATGGTGATTTCAGCCCATCGCGTGTGCTGATCAACGGTCATCGCCAAATCACGATTCACAGATGGGTAGCGCGAAAGAGGTTTGTACTTGGGTTCAAGATTGGCGGCTTTGGTCAGCCTGTCGAGTCTCAATTCAGCGTAGAGAGGCACATTTTTTAGATCGTGGCGCGCCAGGGCGGATGCTTGCGGTTTACCGACGTAACCAACAGTCTCGCCAGCCAAGGTAACCTTGGCGCTTTGGCTCGAATTCAACAGCTGTTGCCCGTCGGCATCCAACTCTTCGAACCGAAGTTCTTTGATGCCAAGAGATTCGCAAACCCGTTCCACATCACCACGCAGTCCGCGGTAGTCACCATCACTCAAGATACCGACAATGGGAAGATGCTCCGGCAACTCACTGGCGTCATGCCGCAAATAGACAACCGTGCACTCCACCAAGCGAACATTTTGATTGCCATGATCTTGGTTCGTCTTCCTGACCTTGAGCAAAGAAGGCATCAGACTTTGACGCAAGGCGTTTTCGTCTTTGCGCATGGCGTTGGCGATCGTCACGGGTTGGGTCTTGGAAAAAAAAGACCCATGGGCCTCTTCCTCGCCGCAGAACGAAGTGGTCAGAACCTCCTGGTATCCGGCAGCGACAAACGTGTCCCGAACAAGGTGCCGAATCTTCTGGCCTGGATTTTCTTGAACAGTCATTACTGGCATTGAAGTGCCGTGAGGTATCTTCTCCAAACCATAATTGCGAATGACTTCCTCTATGAGATCGATCTCTCGGTTTACATCACCACGGAATCTCGGTGGGGCAATTTTGATCCCGTCACTCGGGTTGCCAGCAACTCGAAATCCCAGACGCTCAAAAATGTCGTGGCATACCTCCCAGGGGACTTCGATTCCGACAATACGCTCAACCTCCGAATGCCGGAAATCGATCTCGTCAGTGCGCGGTTCGACATGATTCACTTCGACAATTCCCTTGCGAAGCGTACCACCGGCAACTTCGCAAATCAGGGACGCGCAAAAAGAAGCAGCACTCAAGGTCCCTTCGGCGTCGATTCCTCGCTCGAATCGAAAAGAGCTATCAGATGCCAGATTTAGTTTCTTGGATGTCGCACGAATGCGTACAGATTCAAAGTAGGCCGTTTCCAAGAGTATGCGGGTTGTTTGATCGTCCACTTCAGTTGCCGCTCCCCCCATGACGCCGGCAATAGCCACAGGCCCAGAGGGATCGGTAATCAGAGTCATCGACGGATCGAGCGCGTAGCTTTTGTCATTGATGGC